>NZ_BACT01000829.1:0-8037 GCF_000333255.1 Methylobacterium sp. B1
TACAAGGCGTGGTGCGACGAGTATTTCCACCTCAAGCATCGGAACGAGCCGCGCGGCATCGGCGGGATCTTCTACGATTATCTCTGGAGCGGCGATCCACAGGCCGACCTCGCCTATACCCGCGACGTCGGACAGGCCTTCCTGGAGGCCTATCCGAAGATCGTGCGCGACAACGTCACCACGCCCTGGACCGAGGCGGACCGCCACGAGCAGCAGGTGCGGCGCGGCCGCTACGTCGAGTTCAACCTGCTCTACGACCGGGGCACGATCTTCGGCCTGAAGACCGGCGGCAACGTCGCCTCGATCCTCTCCTCGATGCCGCCGACCGTGCGCTGGCCGTGAGTGCGGGGCTGCCGGCCGCCTACGCCCCGCAGCAGGACGCGGCGCTGAAGGCGATCGCCGCGTGGCGGCGGGACGGGGGATCCCAGGTGTTCCGGCTGTTCGGCTATGCCGGCACCGGCAAGACCACGCTCGCCCGCCGGATCGCCGAGGATGTCGACGGCACGGTGGTCTACGGGGCCTTCACCGGCAAGGCGGCCTCGGTGATGCGCCAGAAGGGCTGCTACGACGCCGCTACGATCCACTCGCTGATCTACCGCACCAAGGAGGCGGAGGAGGGCGGGCCGACCTTCACGCTGAACCGCTCGGGGCCGGCCGCCAAGGCGGATCTGATCATCATCGACGAGTGCTCGATGGTGGATTCCGATCTCGGCAACGATCTTCTGTCGTTCGAGCGGCCGGTGCTGGTCCTGGGCGATCCGGCGCAGCTGCCGCCGGTGCGCGGCGGCGGCTTCTTCACCGAGGCGGAGCCCGACGTGATGCTCACCGAGGTGCATCGGCAGGCCAAGGATGACCCGATCGTCCGGATGGCGATGACGATCCGCGAGGGCGGGCGGCTGGAACTCGGCAGCTATGGGCAGAGCCGGGTCGTGTCGCGCCGCACCCTGGATCCGGCCGAGGTGCTCGAATGCGACCAGGTGCTGGTCGGCCTCAACAAGACGCGCCGCCTCTACAATGCCCGGCTCCGGGAACTCGCCGGCCACACGGATCCGATGCCGGCGATCGGCGAGAAGCTGGTCTGCCTGCGCAACGATCGGGTGAAGGGCCTGCTCAATGGCTCGACCTGGACGGTCCAGGCGCTGCGCGCACCGCCGCGGCCGGATCTGATCCGGCTCGACGTGGTGCCGGAGGACGATCCGGCCCTGCGCCGGAAGCCCACCGACATCAAGGTGCTGCGGGCGATGATCACCGGCTCGGACGAGGAGATCCCGCTGTTCCTGCGGCGCGAGACGGACGAATTCACCTACGGCTACGCGCTGACGGTGCACAAGGCCCAGGGATCGCAATGGGACCGGGTGACGTTGTTCGACGAATCCTACGCGTTCCGCGAGCACCGGGCGCGCTGGCTTTACACCGGCCTGACCCGCGCCGCGCAGGCGATCACGGTGGTGCTCTGATCCAGCGCAGGCGGGCGACGTCGCGCTTGTGAAGCTGCACCGCGCGTGCTAGGCACCGCCGGTCTCATCGAGGCACCTTGCGGAGAGGTGGCAGAGCGGTTGAATGCACCGCACTCGAAATGCGGCATGCCTGCAAGGGCATCGGGGGTTCGAATCCCCCCCTCTCCGCCAGTCACTCCCTAACCCACTGCAATATCGGTATCTTTAGGATATCGTGGGCTTTTTGACGCGCTCCTGCTACGAAGGAGTGCTACGAAGCCATGAGGCAGATGGTGGGCTTGGTCCAGCGGCGCGGCATCTTTTATTTCCGTCGCACTATCCCGGAGGCGCTGCGCGCCGACATGCCCGCCATGCTTGCCACGGCGGGGCCCGGCACCTTCGACGAGAGCGCCCCAGTCTCGCTGAAGGGCAGCCGCGCTGGCAGGGAATTCTGGGTCAGTCTCGACACCCGGGATGAGGACGAAGCACGTGCGCGCGCCCGCAGCCTTGATGGCGAGGCCGATGCTTTGATGCGGCTTGCCAAGCGTCGCACCCAGGTCCGGGCGCAACCGAAAATCTCACACCTCGATGATGGGACCATACAGGAGCTGGTCGCGATCTTCCGCCATCGCAAGCTGGCAAACGACGAAGCTCGGCGGCGTGGGACAAGCCCTTTAAGCACCACCGAATTTCAGGCGCTCGGCGACGCGATTAGCGCGCGGGAAGCGGAATTGCGCGATGCGAACGCACGAGGCGACTGCGCGGCAACCCATTTTGATCACGATGCGATGATGACCGTCCTCGATGCTGGGCTGAATATAGAGATCGGTTCCGTAGCGGATCGACGGCTTTATCTGGCGTTCGTTGAGGCCGAACTCGACCTGATGACGATCATCATGGATCGTCAAAACGGGACGACGAGACCCACCCCAAAACTTAAACGTACAGAAGATGCGACCGCGACAACGACCCCGTCGTCACACCAGGCCGGCCCATTGAAGGAGATTCCGACCCTCGAGACTATCTTGGGAGGCTGGCAATCCGACTGCGGACCCAGAGAAAAAACCTTCTACACGTTTTCAAGCAAACTACACCGTTGGGCGGCGTTTCTGGCTGAACGTGGTGTGACAATTCATAGCGCTACCCTATCGGACGCGTCAGATTGGAAGCTTGCGTCGCTCGCGACCCGATCAGCAAAGAGCGTCTCGAATGATATTTTTGCTGTCAAAGCAATATATAGCTGGGCTGTGGCCAATGGGAAATGCGCGGTCAATCCGTTCGCTGGTCTGAGGCATCCTCGCGCGCTTGCGAAGGGCCAGGGACAATCTACGAAGCGCGATTTTACCGATGAGGAAGCTGTCCGCGTGCTGCATGCGGCGCGTCTTCGCGTCGGATATAGGCGATGGGTGCCGTGGATTTCGTGCTTCACAGGTGCAAGAATTTCGGAAATATGTCAGCTGGAGGTATCTGACATCGCAAACATAAACGGCATCAATTATTTTCGTATGATGACAGATGATGAGGACAAAAAGAAGGATCCTGATATTGCGGGTGACGAGAAGGCTAAAAAGAAATTCAAAAATGAATTTTCGAAGCGTCTGATCCCAATGCACCCGAAGTTGATTGAGGAGGGGTTCCTGGAGTTCGTGTCATCGTGTCCAAACAAGGACATCTTCGCAGACGCGACGCCGGACCGATTTGGGAACCGGGGGGGCAATGCGACCAAAGTCATAAGTCGATGGGTTAGGCAAAAGCTTAATATAACGGATCCCAATATCAGTCCAAGCCATTCATTTAGGCACCGCTTCGCGACGCTGTGCGATAATAATGATGTCCCAAATCCGATGCGAGATAGAATGTTGGGACATGGCAGTCTGAAAACGCACAAAAAATACGGCGAGGGATACTGGGTCTCGACGCTCGATCGCGAGATCAAAAAATTGCCGCTGCCAGAGGGCCTGTCCTAAACCTGATGATTTAATTTTTTCGACAGACAGACGGCATCGTATCGGAAGCTGCAGAATAGGGGGTAGATTGATCAAAATCTGAACCTCGGTAGCAGGACGTTTTCCTCGCCAAAGGATCAATTCTGACCGGATCGCTGACAATCGCTTGAGGGTTGGCGCGCTGTGTCTGGACAGGATATCGTGGTGGGCAGGCCCACGGCCGCGAACCACCTCCGGGGTAGGGGGCGATCAGGATCTCGGCTCTGTCGAGTGCGTCGACTGCGGTCTTGCCCATCGCGGCGGTCGAGCCCCCGAAAGTTCCCGCAAGCGAGTGCGCCGGCCGCCGTGCTTCCGTGGCACACGCGCGGACGGCGCATCCTGATTCTATGCGATTTCAGTGCCGGCGATGGCGACGATGATGGCCCCAGCGCCGGCCGTGCCGATGGGCGAAGCGGTGGCCGCCGCCACCCCAGCCGACGAAGTGCTTGCCCGCCATACCGCGGTGGCAGTGATGCCGGGCTCCATGGCCATGGCAGCCGTGACGATTCAATGCGCCAGGCGTGGCATGCGCTGCGTGGACCATCAGCGAGATGATCGCCGCGGTGGTCAGGGCGAGCAGGGCAGGGCGCATGGTCAGTCGCGGTGCGAAGCACACTTGCCGTCCGCCCGGCGGTAGCCCGGACCCCCACGAGATCCGCATCGCGCCTCGGCGGCGCTCGAGGCCACGACGCTGAGGACCATCATGGCCTCTGTGGCCACGGCAGCGGCTTTGATCGCGGTAAGCCCACGGTCTGCGATATGTCGGCGTCGCATCGGTTTCCTCCTGTCTCACCGATACTGCCGCGCTCTCGCTCAGGTTGTCCATGGGCGCGTCGATGCTACTTGGGGAACGTGGGCCATCCAGGGAGGGGGCATCGCAGACTGTGTCCCAAAACGGACGCTAAGCCCGTGCGCAGCGGATTTTACGAGAGGAGGCTTCTCCGATCCGGAGCCGACGAGAAGACGCGGGCGTCGAGCGCTGACTGCCCCTGGCGCACGGATGAAGGCGCTGCCGTTAACCGACACCGCTTAGGGTTCTCGTCGAGAGTGGGGACGAGCTATGAGCAAGTGTGGTTGGTATCGGCTCGCGACGATCTTCGTTGCGCTGTCCGGCTCAATGATGCTGCCGGCCCAAGCTAAATCGATTGCCAGCTCTGCAACCAGCGACGCGGCATATCTCGAAGAAGCGTTCAGCCACGATCTATGTACGCGGAACGATCGCGATCTCCGTAAACTGAACAAAGCTCTCAGCAAGAGGACCACGACAGCGTCGCATTGAGAGCGACTTCCGGATCTCCGTTCAGCTCCGCGCCGCTTTTCTCCGCTCCAGCAGGTTCTTGCCGTCATCCCGCAGGTCACCGATCGGGCTTACGAAGCGGTAGAGGGTCTGGCGGGTGATGCCGAGTTCTTCGCAGAGATCGCCGACCTCGGTCTCCGGCTGACAGATGGCGGCCCGGGCGAGACGGAGCAGGGACGGCTGGCGCCGCCCCTGGGGGTGGATCACCCGTGAGGGGGATGCCATTCGATGTTTGCGCCCGAGGGTACGACGGACGACGCCTGATCGGCCTCGGCCTGCGTAAGCTCGGCGATCATCCGCTCGATGGTCGGCGCGACCTGATCGGCGAACTTCGCCGGCACGTGCACGGTCCTCGACACCAGGCCGGCGTTCTTCCTCTTCTCCGCGGTTCGCCTCGCCTTCTCGTTCAGCTGTTGCAGGCGACGGGCATGCTTGGCCGCAAACTCGCGCACCTGGGCGTCGGACATACCGGTAAGATCATCCATGAGCGATTCTCCATATTAGGTGTGAGACCGAAGAATATCGCGCCTCATAGGGTGACAACAAGCCGATGAGCCCGAAAATAAGGCAGCCGTCGGCGATTCATTTCTTGCGCGTAAGCAATATCGGCGATTCGTTTCTGTGCGAGGGCGTTGTTAGACCTATACCTTGCGCGCGTCGTCGGCGGCATAGGTGCGCCATCATGGGGCTATAAAGGCGGCTCGGATGGCGGCTTAAGAAGTAAAATATAGGCATAGCGCAATGTGAAACTATGCTTTTCGCTAGGATAGCGCCGAACGTACTTTTGGGACAAAAGTATAGTGAGTACACAATTTCCAATTTTCGGACTTTACAGAACCAGATTTGGTCATATCCTATTTGGGAGAAGCAGCGCCCGCCCGGTCGATCATCATGCTCGCGGTCCTCCGCTTCCAGAAGCTCAAGACCAAACAGGAGATTTCCGCGATGTACGTCCATTGGCGACGCGACAAGCACACCCCCAACGCCGACCCGCATCGCAAGATCGAGTTCCTTCTGGGGGCCTGCACCGCGGACGACGTGACCTGGAAGCTGCCGGCCAAGTTCAGGTCGAACGCGGTCCTGGCGATGGAGGGCGTCGTCAGCGCCTCGCCGTCCTATTTCCGACCTGAGGACCCGTCGAAGGCGGGCAGCTTCGATCCGGCGCGCACAGCCGAGTGGGTCGAGCGCTCTCTGGCTTGGCTCAAATCGGAGTTCGGCGACCGCCTCGTCTCGGTGGTGCTGCATCTCGACGAGGCCACGCCACACGTCCACATCGCCGTCGTACCCCTCAAGGACGGGAAGCTGTGCGCGCGGGAGGTGTTCAATCCCGCCGAGTTGGAGCGCATGCAGACGGAGTACGCTCAAGCCGTCGTGCCGCTCGGGATCCAACGCGGGCGCAAGAAGTCGCTGGCCAAACATCAGGAGGTCGCCCAGTACTACGGCCGGGTGCGGGAGGCGGTGGAGCCCCTCGCGGTGTCGGCTGGCGAACTCGCCATGATGCAGCTGATCGGGCGCACGCCCCCTGCGCTCGCCAAACTCCAGGCTCAGGCCGCCGATGGACAGCAGGCCCGCGAGGAGGTCGTGCACCTGCGCGACGAAGCCGCCCGGGCCAGCCGGATTGCGGACGAGGCGAAGCAGGAGCGTCAGGCGCTACAGAACCGCCTGCGGGCCGTGCCGCTCGCCGATGTGCTGCCCCAGCTCGGCTACCGGGCCACCTCGAAGACCGGCGCGGACTGGATCGGTCCCGCGGGCCGCATCACCACCAAGGCCGGGGCCGACGGGCGGGAGACCTTCCGCCTGCACGATCTCGGCACAGGTGGCCGCGGCGCGATCGACCTGGTGAAGCTCGCCGAGGGGCTCGATTTCGCCGCGGCTGTGGCTTGGCTCGCCACCAGCCAGACCCGAGACGCGGCGATAGCCACGGCCGCGGTCTGCGCCGAGGACGAGGCCAGGGCCGCGCTCGATGTGCGGACGGGCCGTACGGAGATCGTGCCAATCTCCCGAGATCCCGCCGATCTCCTCGCCGTCGCCGACAGCCTCGTGTTCGAGCGCCACCTACCCGAGGCACTGATCCAACCCCTCGTGGACCGCCAGCTCATTGGTGCCGCGCGCTCCGGTGGCGACGCCATCAGCAAGGTGTTTCCGCTTCACGCTGGCAGCAAGGTCGGGTTGCAAGCCGATCACATCGGGGTTCGCATCGAGGGCAGCCGGCCGGACGAGGGGCATTGGGGCCTGCGCGGTCGGCGCGGTGTCTGGAGCTTCGCCTATCCCGGGCCGCGTCCGGGCGGACGTGAGGTCGTCGTGCTTGGGCAAAGCCCGACCAGCGTCATGAGCACCTGTGCGCTCGCGCGAGAGCGGCAGGGCCTCATCCCGGCGCTCGAGCAGGACGACATCGGCCGGACCGTGTTCGTCGCTGCCGAGGGCGCTGCCCCGGATGAGGTGCGCGCTGTTCTGCGGGCTGCCGCGGCACGTAGCACGGAGGTGGTCACGGCGTTCGACCCTGACGAGCGGGGCCGCCGTCTGGGCAACCTGGTTCGCGAGGAGGCCCAGGCGACGCCGGCCGCTCGGGTCACCGGGGTGTCCGGGCTCGTCTCACTCGCCGGCGAAAATCTGAGCGGGTTCTGGAGCCTGTGGATGATGATGCTCGCTGAAGGGGCGCAGGCCCTGCGCGAGCGGATCGAGGAAGCGCGTGCTGCCCGCAAGAGGGGCCAGGGGGGGCAGTCTCGACCGGTCCCCACGAAAGGCACCTCCGAGAACACCATGTGACGCGATCGCCCGCCAATCGGGACACGGCGGATCCGACCACGACGCCAGCGTGCCGATCTCGACATCCATCGTGTGGGCGGGCGCTCCCTTCGCGCTGAGCCGCGCTCGGAGCCGACGCGAGCGTACAGCATCACCCAAGCCTATGTGTCGCGCCGCGGTCGAGCCTGCGACGGGACGCACTCCGACCTGGCACCGTGCGAGCCGGCGGCGGATGGGGCCTGGTAGCCGCCCCTCCGTGCCAGGGCTGCCGTAGGACCAGACCCGCCACCACCATGCCCGGGGCTGTTTGCCCCGCTCGATATGACCCTCAATGTGACCCTCACGAGGCCCCTGAATGGTGGTCACAGTCGCTGAAGGTTTGGTAAGTCTGGCAGGAGCGATGCCAGAGCTCTTTGACGGCTCGGCCGTTGGCTCCCCTGCAGGTATATCGGTGCTCGTCGGCGGAACCGCGCGCTCGTATACGAACCCGCTTCGTTTATGGCCGCCAGCGGCAGAGGTGAATTCGGTGTTGCAGAGGAGGCGATCCTGCTCACCGTGCAGTCGAGGATTGGCA
>NZ_BACT01000828.1:0-4001 GCF_000333255.1 Methylobacterium sp. B1
GCCTCGCGGCTCAACCCGGCCCGGGCGGCGATGCGGGCGGCGATATCCGATCCCTCGGCCAGGGCCGCCTCGATCAGGCGATGGCTCAGGGTCGGGGCCAGTTCCACCACCGCGTCGCGGGCCTCGCCGCCGCGCAGCGCGAGCGCCTCCAGCACCGCCGGCGGCGTCTCGGGGCAGGGGGCCAGCTTGCGGGCCACCACCCGGGCGGTCTCCTCATCCACCGTGGGGATCAGGCCGCAGGCGAGCGATTCGAAGATCTCGATCTCAGTCCTGTCCCGGGCCGCCGCCCGGACGAACAAGTCGGTCTGAACCCGGAGGATCACCGGCTTGAGATCGAGATTCTCGATGCGTGAGAGTTCGAGGAGCCCGGACAGGTCCGGCGGAGCATCGACGGATGGGGGCATGGAGGATCGGTTACGCAAGACTGCAGTAAGGTCACGCTAACCGCATCGACGTGAATCGACCTTTAAACCGCCTCCGGCGCGACCGTGCCGTCCTGCATCATGGTGGCCCGCGCGCGGCCCCGCTTCGGCCTCAGCGCGTCAGCCAGAGAACGAGGCCGAGCCCCACGGCCGCCGCGACGATGATGCCGACATAGAGCGGCAGGACCCAGGGCTGCCGCTGGTGCACGTAGCCCTTCGCCGCCCGCTCCGAGGGGGCCCGCTCGTTCTGCCGGGCGATCCGGACCTCCTGGGGCGTCGGCGGCGTCCCGCCGGCCTCCTCGCAGGTCCCGAGCGGGGCCGCGCCGATATCCATGTGCGGGGTCTTGTCGGCGGTGCGGCCGCTGTCGATGTCGCCCTTGAGCTGCGCGGCGGTCGGCGCGTCGGAATCCGGTGGCGGATCGCAGGGCAGGTTCGCAGGGGGCGGCGGGGTCTCGGATCGCAGCGTCATCGGGGGGACTCCAGTCTCCGGTCACAACGCCCGATGGGCCCGGTCGGCTGCGGCCAGGATGTCGCGGCTTTCAGGCCTCTCCGGCGCCGCGCTTCAGCAGCGGCCGCGCGAGCATTTGCCCCGCATCGGTGAAGCCGGCCGCCCTGCAGAAGGCGCGCAAAGCCTCCTGGTCCGGCGCCGCGGCCAGGAGCAGCCGGTCGCAGCCCGCCTGTCGCGCCGCCCGGCCGGCCGCCTTCAGCAGCACCCGGCCGATGCCCCGGCGGCGGGATTCGATCGCGACCGCGAGGCTGGTGATCAGGCCGAAGGGCCGCGGCGCCTCGAGGGTCCGGACGGGGGACACGGTGATGAGGCCGCTCGGCGGTCCCCATTCCACGGCGACGAGGGCGGTGCCGCCGTCCTGTTGCAGGGCGTCGAGCCGGGTCGCGAGGTCCGCGGCGCTGACCGCGATCCCCGCCTCACCCAACAGGGCCGCGAGCCCGGCGGCGTCGGGACTCGCGGCAGCGCGGATCTCCAGCCCGTAGCGAGTGCCCAAATTCCGCTCCTGATCGGCCGGCCCGGACGTGCAACGCGGCGCATCGCGATCCGTCCCCCGCGGGCGCAGCCCGCACGGGCCGCGTCGAGGCCGGTGCCGTCGCGGCCCTCGGCCTCGTCCTTCGACGGGATCTGGAGAGCGCCTTCAGGAAGGCGAACGAGCGCCGGACCGGGCTTCGGCGGGGTCACCCGCAGTGTTCGCGGGAGTGTTCGCGGGGCGGAACACGCACGGGCTTTGGCGCTTTGCTTCCCAGTTCAAGTTCGGGGAGCGCGCAGCATGGCGGGTCGGGTGACGGATCAATCCACCGACGACGCGGCCGGCAAGGCGCATCCGGAGACCGAGCGGCCGGTGCCGCGACCCGGGACGGCCGAAGAGGCCGAAGCGGTCGAGCGGCACAGGGCCGAGACGGACGTCGCCGCGGGCGACGTGGCCGACGATCTCGCCGACTTCGCGTGATCCGGCCGGCACGCGGGCTGCGGGCCGGCCGGGTCCCAGGGGCCCGGCCGAGGGGCCGGGCTCAGGCCGTTTCTTTGGCCTTGCGGGGGCGGCTCACGCGCTTGGGCTTCTCGGCCACCTCCGCGACGGGCTCCGGAGCCGGCGCCGGCGCCGGAGCAGCGGACTTGCGGCGCTGCTGGCCGAGGCCGAGGCTGCGGGCGAGTTCCGAACGCTGGGCCGAGTAGCTCGCGGCCGTCGACGGGTAGTCGCGCGGCAGGCCGAAGCGCTCGCGATACTGCTCGATCGTCAGGCCGTTGCGCGACAGATGGCGCTTCAGCGTCTTGTACGGCTTGCCGTCGATGAACGAGATCAGCGCGTCCGGCGTCACCGACTTGCGGATCTGGGCCGGCGTCGGCTTGTCGGCCGTCTCGGTCACGGTCGCCGCGGGGGCCGAAAGCTTCGTCAGCGCGGCGTGAACGCCGGCGAGCAGACCGGGCAACTCGCTGATGGGCACCGAATTGTTCGAGACATACGCCGAGACGATGTCCGACGCCTGCTCGATAAAGGTCTGCTGCTGCTCAGTGGCGGTGTCGTCCATCGATGATTCCCTCTATCCGACCGTGGTGAGACGGTTCTAACGTCTGTGCAGCAAAATCAAGTCGTCGTCGAGCATTTCCCTACACAATGCCCCGGTCATGAACACGCATATTGTTGAAGCCGTGGGTCGAGCTGAAATCGTTGGTCGAGCAAACCGACATGCCGGAGGCGAGGTTGGATGTGGCCGCGGCCTGCGGACGGGCGCCGATTATGCCTTCTGTCGCGATCTAGCGGCGGGCTTCCTCTGCGAAGATCCGTTTCGGGTCTGATGAGACGCCCGGAACTTCACGCGGCGGCCCGCCGCGATGTCCCGTCAGCGCGTCGACGCGGGATGAACGTTTCGGCCGGACTGTCACGTGATCTGCGCGGGGCCGGTCCTGGCCTCGGGCGCATCTGGGCCATAAACGTCCGGGTGAGACGGGATCCGGGGCGATCGACGTGGACCAGCAATCGGAACCGGGCACCGTCTTCGGCGCCACTATCCCGTTCGTGGATCATTGCGGCATCGAGGCCCTCGACGTGCGCGCCGGCCGGACGCGCCTGCGCCTGGCCCTGCAGCCGGAGCACGCCAACAATCTCGGCATTGCCCATGGCGGCGCGCTCTGCACGTTGCTCGACGTCGCCCTCGGGACGGCGGCCCGGCTGCAGGCGGGGCGCCCCGTGGTGACCCTCGACATGCAGACCCGCTTCCTCGCCCCCGGGCGCGGTATCCTGATCGCCGAGGGGCGGGTGACCCGGGCGGGGCGGTCGGTGATCTTCTGCGAGGCCGAGATCCGGGATGCGGCGGGGGATCTGGTGGCGACGGCCACGGGGCTGCTCAAGCCCGTCGGCGAGCGGCCGGGCCCGGCGTAGGCCGCCCGCGCCGCCGCGGCGGGTTGCGGCTCCGGACGCCTGCGCGGTCACGTCGGGCCGCGCCCTCATTGACGTGCGCCCGGCACGGTGGAAAAGCCTGTGTCATGACGATGCCGGATGACGCGCGCGCAGCCCTGGCTGCGCCTCCCTCAGAGGCCGACGTGGCGGCCATGAAGTCCGAGGCCGCGGCGTGGTTCGAGACGCTGCGCGATCGCATCCTCGCGGCCTTGGAGGCCATCGAGGCGGAGGCGACGGGCCCGTTCCATCCCGATGCGCCCGAGGGCCCCGGAACCTTCGAGAAGACCCCGTGGAACCGGACCGACCATACCGGCCGGCCCGGCGGCGGCGGCGTCATGGCGATGCTGCGCGGCCGCGTCTTCGAGAAGGCGGGGGTGCACATCTCGACGGTGCATGGCGAGTTCGCGCCGGAATTCCGGGCCCAGATGCCCGGCGCCGCCGAGGATCCGCGCTTCTTCGCCACCGGCATCTCGCTGATCGCCCATCCGTGGAATCCGCACGTGCCGACGGTTCACATGAACACCCGGTTCGTCGCGACGACGCGGGCGTGGTTCGGCGGCGGGGCCGATCTGACGCCGGTGCTCGACCGGCGCCGCAATCAGGCCGATCCGGACAGCCGCCATTTCCACGCCTGCCTGGCGCGGGCCTGCGCGGCGCACGGCATCGATCACGCCCG
>NZ_BACT01000827.1:0-23229 GCF_000333255.1 Methylobacterium sp. B1
TTCCACGACCAGCGCCGCCGCCGGAATCGTGGACGGCGCAGGCGTTATGACCGGGGGTGCGACCGCGTCAGAAACGTGACGCTGCCGACGCAAACTGAACATGCGGGACACTCCGATATCGGAATCGAAGCGGACCCTCGCACAGAACCTTCAATCAATGGTGAAGGATAACCGGATCTGCCCGCCGCCGATATAGCACTCTGCGGAAGTGCAATCGGCGGCGCTGCCAGAGGTTGCGCCTCCAGATATGGATCTATCTGGAGGCGCAATGCTTCATTCGCCCGTCAGAGCGGCCTTGGTGCGCGACCACCAGCCCGCGCGCTTGGGACGGTCCGGATCGGCGGGCGGCGTCAGAACCACCGCCACGGGCTCCGCGGGGACCTCCGCCGGGCCAGCGGTCGCGGCGTCCGGCGCAGCGGCGGGCTCCCGGTCGGCCGGCGCAGGGGCTTCGGCTTCCGCCACCGGCAGATCCACGGCGGTCTCGGTGCGGCCGGCCGCCGGGGCGGCCTCGACCGCCTCCGCCACCGCCTGGGCGCTCACCGGCTCTTCCGCCGACAGGGCCACCGTCTCGCCCACCGCCTCGGGAACATCCTCCGTCTCGGCGGCGTCCCGCGTGCGGCCCTCGCTCCGTCCGCGACCGCCGCGGCGTCCGCGGCGGCGGCGGCGTCCGCCCTCGTCCTCGGCGCGGGCCGCCTCGTCGGGGCCGGCCACGGCCTCGTCGGTCTCCCCGGCCTCGGCTGCGACGGCCTCGGCCGGCGCCTCGGCTGCGGCCGGCTCCTCACCGTCCCAGTCCTCGTCCCGACCGTCCTCGTCCGAGCGCTCGCCCTCCTGGCGATCATCGTCGCCGCGATCCTCCTCGGCGCGACCGTCCTGACGCCCGCCCCGGCGGCGCCGGCGGCGGCGCCGGCGGCGGCCTTCACCCTCCTCGCGCGTCGACTCCTCGCGCGTCTCGGCGCGGCCCTCCTCGGCCTCGCCCTCGGCATCCGCCTCGACCTCGGCCTCGACCTCGTCGGCCTCCTCGTCCTCGTCCTCGAACTCCGTGGTGGGCGAGATCGCCTGGGCGCGCACGCCCGTCACCGGACCCTCGGCGCGCTGAGCCGGCTCGCCGCGGTCGAGCTGGAAGGCCGCGGTGGCGGCCAGCCGCTCGTCGGCCGCGATCGTGATGGTCACGCCGAAGCGCATCTCCAGCTCGCGCAGGTGCCCGCGCTTCTGGTTGAGGATGTAGAGGGCGACCTCGGTGCGGGTCCGCAGCACGAGGTTGTGGCTCGCCGACTTGAGCAGCGCCTCCTCGATGGAGCGCAGGATGTGCAGGGCCACCGAGGCGGTGGCGCGCACGAAGCCCGAGCCGCCGCAATGGGCGCAGGGGATCGAGGAGGATTCGAGCACGCCCGTGCGGATGCGCTGGCGGCTCATCTCCATGAGGCCGAAGGGCGAGATCCGGCCGACCTGGATGCGGGCGCGGTCGTTCTTCAGGCACTCGTTCAGCTTCTTCTCGACGGCGCGGTTGTTGCGCTTCTCCTCCATGTCGATGAAGTCGATGACGATCAGGCCCGCGAGGTCGCGCAGGCGCAGCTGGCGGGCAACCTCCTCGGCGGCCTCCAGGTTCGTCTTGAGGGCGGTGTCCTCGATGTCGTGCTCGCGGGTGGCGCGGCCCGAGTTCACGTCGATCGAGACCAGGGCCTCGGTCGGGTTGATCACAAGATAGCCGCCGGACTTCAGCGAGACGTGGCTGGAGAACATCGCGTCGAGCTGCTGCTCGACGCCGAAGCGGGCGAAGATCGGCGTCGGGTCGCGGTAGGGCTTCACGACCTTGGACTGGCCGGGCATCAGCATCCGCATGAAGTCCTTGGCCTCGCGGTAGGCGTCCTCGCCGGCGACCAGAACCTCGTCCAGATCCTTGTTGTACAGGTCGCGGATGGCGCGCTTGATCAGCGAGCCTTCCTCGTAGACCAGCGCGGGCGCCATCGAGGTCAGCGTCAGCTCGCGGACCGACTCCCACAGCCGCATCAGGTACTCGAAGTCGCGGGCGATCTCGGGCTTGGAGCGCGAGGCACCGGCGGTGCGCAGGATGACGCCCATCCCTTCGGGCACCTCCAGATCCTGCACGACCTCCTTGAGGCGCTTGCGGTCGGCCGCCGAGGTGATCTTCCGAGAGATGCCGCCGCCGCGACCGGTATTGGGCATCAGCACCGAGTAGCGGCCGGCGAGCGACAGGTAGGTGGTGAGCGCCGCGCCCTTCGTGCCGCGCTCCTCCTTGACCACCTGAACCAGGATGATCTGGCGGCGCTTGATCACCTCCTGGATCTTGTACTGGCGGCGGTAGTGGCGGGGCCGCTCGGGGATCTCGGCCAGGGCGTCGCCGTTGCCGCCGACCTGGGCGATCTTGGGCTCGGCGTCGGGATCGTCGGAATCCTCGTCCGACTCGTCCTCATCCTCGTCGGACTCGTCCTCGTCGTCCTCCGACTCGTCCTCGTCCTCATCCTCGTCGTCGGATTCCTCGTCGTCCTCGTCGGACGCGTCATCCGCCTCTTCGGCGTCCGCCGGCTCGGCGGTCTCTTCCGCGAGGGACTCGGCCGGCGCTTCGGCGACGGTCAGCGCCCCCGCCACGGCGATGCGGGCCTCGGCCTCGACCGGGGCGTCCTGCTCGGCGGCGGCGTCGTCAGCGACCGGCCCGGCCATGTCGTGCGCCGCCTGCGCCTCGGCAGGGGCGGCCTCGGCGGGGGCAGCGTCGAACGGCGCCTCGGCCGCCGGCTCGGCGGCCTGCGCCGGCTCGTCCCGTGCCGGCTCGTCCTGCGCCACGGGGATGTCGCCGGCGGCGGTCTCGGAGGCGAGGGCCTCCCGCACGGCCTCGGGATGCTCGGCGAGCGTATCGGGCTCGGCGGCCGGGTCGAAACCGGCTTCCGTCCGGATCTCGGCCTGATCCTCGGTCTGGGACGCCTCGTGCCCGTCCTCGGCGCTCACGGTCTCGTCGGCGCCGCGGGCGCGGGCCTCGGCGCGGCGGCCGCGGGAGCGGCGCGGCGACCGGCGGCGGCGCTCCTCGCGCTCGCGGTGCTCCTCGGCGTCGCGGGCGTCCTCCTCGAGGAGCGCCTGCCGGTCGGCGAGCGGGATCTGGTAATAGTCGGGGTGGATCTCGTTGAAGGCCAGGAAGCCATGGCGGTTGCCGCCATACTCCACGAACGCCGCCTGGAGCGACGGCTCCACCCGGGTCACCTTGGCGAGATAGATGTTGCCGCGCAGCTGACGCCGGTTGGCGGCTTCGAAATCGAACTCCTCGACCCTAGACCCGTGGACCGTGACGACCCGGGTCTCCTCCGGGTGCATCGCGTCGATCAGCATTTTGTTGGCCATGTCGGACTCTCGGCATGGCGGCCGACGTCGTTCTCCGTGCCCGTGGTCCCGGCGGCGCCTCGCCCGACGTCAAACCTGTCGGGTGGGGTGCCGGCCTCGTCGCCGAGGCGGATGGGTTCGAGGGGAAATTGCCGTCAACCGCCGTTCGGCGCCCTGGGCGCCTGGGGTTGAAACAGGCCGGGAGGAGGGACGGACCGGTGCGACGCGCCTCTTGCGCCTCCGGGGCACGCGCAGCTCTATGCTGGGCCGTGCGTCCGTCCATCGTGGTCCCGACCTCGCGAAACAATCTCGGCCGATGGGGATCGGCCGTGAATTCTGGGGTGCGGCGGAGAAGCTCCGCCGCGTCGTGTGACACCTGCCCGATCACGGGCGACACCCGTCGCCGTCAGGCGGACCGAAACGGCCCGCCGCGACACCGCGACCGTTTTCGCAAGGAATTCGGTCACGTCCGCGGGCCGTTGCGGCGACCGGCGGGACCGGAGAGGGGTCCTCATCATTACAGACCGCTGTGCGGATTTGGCAAGGGTCAAGCGTGAATAGATGTCACGGGGCTGTCATGGCGCGCGAGGGCGGAGCCGCCGTCCCTGCGTGCGCGGTCCTGCGTCGTAGCGCATCCCCGGGGCCCGGTGCGTGCGCGCGCGATGCCGGGGCGGCGATCCGGCCGGGAGGATCCTATTCCGCCGCCGCGATCCGCGGTGCCACCCCGGCGAGCGCGGCGGGCTTCGGGCCGCCGGTCGCCCAGTCGAGCAGCTCGACCGTGTGGACGATCGGGATGCCGGTGCCCTTCCCGATCTGCGTGGCGCAGCCGATGTTGCCGGTGGCGATCACGTCGGGGCGCACGCGCTCGATGTTGGCGACCTTGCGGGCGCGCAGCTTCGCAGCCAGCTCCGGCTGCAGGATGTTGTAGGTCCCCGCCGAGCCGCAGCAGATATGGCCCTCGGGCACGTCCTTCACGGTGAAGCCCGCCCGCTTGAGCAGCGTCTTCGGCTCCAGCCGGATGCCCTGGCCGTGCTGCATCGAGCAGGCGGAGTGGTAGGCCACCACGAGGTCGTTCTCGGCCACCGGAGCGAGGTCGAGCAACGCCAGATACTCGGTGACGTCCTTGGCCAAGGACGACACGCGCCGCGCCTTCTCGGCATAGGCGGGGTCGTCGCGGAACATGAAGCCGTAATCCTTGATGGTCGTGCCGCATCCGGACGCGGTGACCAAGATCGCGTCGAGGCCCTTGGCGATCTCGGCGTCCCAGGCGTCGATCGTCTGCTTGGCATGGGTGTGGGCGGAATCCTCCTTGCCCATGTGGTGGGTCAGCGCCCCGCAGCAGCCCTCGTTGGCGTGCACCACCTCGATCCCGTGCCGGTTGAGCAGCCGGATCGCCGCCGCGTTGAAGTCCGGCCGCAACACGCTCTGGGCGCAGCCGCGCAGCAGGGCGACGCGCTTGGTCGCCGGGCCGCCCGTCGGCGGGAACCGGCCCGGCCGGTTGGTCGGCTCGCGGGGCGGCATCCCGGCGGGCGCCAGGTCGAGCATGGCGGCGAGGCGGTTGCCGACCCGCGGCAGCCGCGCCACCAGCCCGCGGACCGGGCTTCCGAGCTTGGCGGCGGCGAGGGCGAGGCGGAACCGGTTCGGGTACGGCAGGACCTGGGCGAGCAGCGTCCGCAGGAACCGGTCGCCGGCCGGCCGCGCGTAGGTCTTCTCGATATGGGCCCGGGCATGGTCGACGAGGTGCATGTAGTGCACCCCGGACGGGCAGGTGGTCATGCACGACAGGCAGGAGAGGCAGCGGTCGATATGCTTGACCACCTCCTGCGAGGCCGGCTTGCCGCCCTCCAGCATGTCCTTGATCAGGTAGATGCGGCCGCGCGGCGAATCGAGCTCGTCGCCGAGCAGCAGGTAAGTCGGGCAGGTCGCCGTGCAGAAGCCGCAATGCACGCAGGTCCGCAGGATCTTCTCCGAGGCCGCCATGGCGGGATCGGCGAGCTGGGCGGGGGCAAAATTGGTCTGCACGGTCTCTTCCTGCCTGCTCTCCGCCCCCCTTGCGGGGCGGAGTTCCGGGATCGCGGATCCCGCATGGGGGGCGCAGGAGGCACCGTTGCGCCCGGTCCTCAGCCACCCCGTTCCTGGCCCCTCCCCGCGGGGGGAGGGGATGAACCTCAAACCTGCGCGTACATCCGGCCGGGGTTGAGCACCCCGGCGGGATCGTGCGCCGCCTTGATGCCGGCGGTGAGCCGCATCAGCGGCTCGGCCAGCGGCTGGAACACCGGCACGGCGGCGCGCACGGCGTCGGGGGCGCGGACCAGCGTGGCGTGGCCGCCCTGGGTCTTCACGGCCCGGCGCACCGCATCGGCGCCGGCATCGCCCTCGGCACCGGTGGCGAGCCAGATCAGGCCGCCGCCCCAGTCGAAGAACCAACGCGCGGNGCGCTCCGCCGCCACCGCCGCCGCCAGGGCCGGGCCGTGGGTCGGCGCGGTGGAGATCCGCCAGAGGGCGGCCTCCCGCGGCTCGGCGAGCGGCGCGGCGTCCCGCACGGACCGCCAGAGGGCGGCGCCGGGCTCGCCGTCCACGATCTCGGGCTGGCCGTAGCGCTTGACCAGGCGGCGCAGCTCGCCCGTGCGGTAGTCGATGGAGTCGGAAAAGCCTTCGAGGCGCATCAGGGTCCGCGCCTCCGGGGCTCCGATCCCCGCCGGCAGATGCGCGGCGCCGGTGAGTTCGAAGGGCGAGCCGAGGGCCTCCGAAAGGGCCGTCACCGCCCGGGCATCGTCCAGCCCGGAGAAGACGAGGGTCGCCACGCGCTCGCAGGCCGGCAGCACCTTGAAGGTGACCTCGGTGAGCAGGCCCAGCGTGCCGTGGGCGCCGGCCATCAGCTTCACGAGGTCGAGCCCGGTGACGTTCTTCATCACCCGCCCGCCCGACTTGATCGCCTCGCCCCGCCCGTTGACGAAGCGCACGCCGATCAGGCTGTCCCGGGCCGCCCCGGCATTGATGCGGCGCGGGCCGGCATTGTTGATCGCCGCCACCGCGCCGAGGGTCGGCGCGCCGGAGCTGCCGTAGAGGCCGCGCAGGTCCATCGGCTCGAAGGGCAGCATCTGGCCCCGGGAGGCGAGCAGCGCCTCGACCTCGGCCAGCGGCGTGCCCGCCCGGGCCGCCACCACCATCTCGGCGGGTTCGTAGAGCGTGACGCCGGTCAGCGCCTTCGCGGAAAGCGTCGCGCTGTCCTGCGCGGGCCGACCGAGCCCCGCGGCGGTGCCGCCGCCCGCGAGCCGCAGGCGCTCGCCGCGCCCGGCGGCCGCCCGCACGATCTCCCCGGCCTCCGCCTCGGTGCCGGGCTCGTACACGCCCATCGTTTCCGTCCCGGTCCTGTTTGTATCCATTCCAGGACGGGTGTCGCCGGATCCGGCGGCGGATTCAAGCGGAGGTGGAGTCGCGGGGTTTCAGCGGGCGGGTTTCCTGTGCGGGGCTGCCGCGAAGGCGCCTGCCTGGGGCCTGGAACCCTGCTCCGCCGCCAGGGTCCGCGCGGGACGCAGACGCGCCAGGACCTGACGGCGCAGGCCGGCGATGTCGAAGATCCAGACCAGCGCCCCGTAGAGGGCCGTCCCGGCCGGGACCAGGACCGCCAGCGCGGTGGCGGGCGGCAGGTGCCGGAAGGGGGCGAGCGCGAGGCCCATCGCCGCGCAGGCGAGGGCCGCGACGCCGATCTCCCCCCAGGGCAGCACGATCCGCTCGGCGCCGGTGAGGGCGCGCCAGCCGAGCCACAATCCCGCGGCGGCGAGCCCGGCGGTCTGCGCCAGGGCGACGCCGATCCCGCCCATCCGGTCCGGCAGGATCAGAAGGCCGGCGCCGTTCACCGCGAGGCCGACCAGGGCGGCGGCGACCACCGGCAGGGTCCGGCGGCGGATCTGGAAGACCGGGTTGAGGGCGTAGAACATCATCGACAGGCAGAAGAGGCCCGGCATCAGCACGGTGCTGTAGGTCTCGAACGGCCCGCGATAGGCGTCCGGCACGACCAGTCCCTGGAGGGCCGGCAGCACCGCCCAGAAACCGACCGCGCAGGGTGCCAGCAGGGCGAACACCGTGCCGGCATTGGCGGCGACCTGCGCCTCGGCGGCGGCGCGGCCGCTCTGCTCCTCCGCCTGCACGGCGAGCTGGAACAGGAGCAGGTCGAGGGCGGTGCCGAGCGTCGTCATCGCGCGCGCGGTGACGTCGGCGGCCAGTGCGAAGTAGCCGGCCTCGGCGAAGCCGGCATGGCTGGCGATGGCGCCCCGGTTCACGAAGGCGAGGCACTGATAGGCGGTGTTGGCGGCGATGAGCGGCAGGCCGTAGCGGGCGAAGACCCTCCAGGTCGCCGACAGGCGCGGCCGTTCGAAGGGCGTGTGCGGGTCGCGCAGCGGGTGGCGCAGCAGGAGCACCGCGAGGAGCTGGCTGAGCCCCGCCGCCGCCAGCACCCAGGCCGGCTGGGGCAGCCACCACGCCGCCGCCGCCATCAGGGCGAAGGACAGGACGTTCTTCACCGCGACGAGGCCGAGATAGAGCTTGCCGTCGAACCGGGCCCGGGCGAGGGCCGCGTGGTAGTCGAACACGCCGATGCCGAGCGCCGCGAGGCCGGTTCCGCACAGGACCGCCTCGCGTCCGTCGGCGCCGCCGGCGAAGCCGAAGGCCCCGCACAGGGCGGCGGCGGCCAGAAGCAGCAGGCCGATGCGCAGATAGGCTCGGTCGAGCCCGTGGCGGATCCACGGCTCGTCGACCCGCACCCGTCCCGAGTAGAACCGCGTCGCCGAGAGGCGCAGCCACTCGAACAGCACCGTGTTCAGCACGATGGCGCCGGTGGTCGCGAGGGCGAACCGGCCGAAATCGGCCGGCCCCAGCAGCTTGGCGATCAGCAGGCCGAGGACGAAGTTGAGCCCCGCATTGATGACGAAGGCGGCGATCACGGCCATGGACGGCGTCTCATGCGCGGCGGGGTCGCCCCGCCCGTTCCCGCGCTGTAGCGCGCGAGCCGTAAGACTCCCCTAACCGGGCGAGATCGGGGCGGAGACCCGCGGGGCCTCCGACACCGTCCGGTCAGGCGGCCCGGACGGTGTCGAGGAAGCGCGTGACTTCGGCCGTGAGCGTCGCGGATTGGCGCGACAGCGCGGACGCCGCCGCCAGCACCGCGTCGGCGGCCCGGCCGGTCTCCTCGGCGGCCCCGGCGACGCCCAGGATGGTGCTGGTCACCGCACCGGTGCCGACGGCCGCCTGCCCGACATTCCGGACGATCTCCCGGGTGGCCGATCCCTGCTCCTCCACCGCCGCGGCGATCGCGTTCGCCACGCCGCTGATCTCCTCGATCCGCCCCGTGATCGCGCCGATCGCCGTGACGGCCCGGCCGGTCACGCCCTGGATGCCGGCGATCTGGCCGGCGATCTCCTCGGTCGCCCGCGCGGTCTGCGCCGCCAGCGCCTTCACCTCGCTGGCGACGACCGCGAAGCCCCGGCCGGCCTCGCCGGCGCGGGCGGCCTCGATCGTCGCGTTGAGCGCCAGCAGATTGGTCTGGCCGGCGATCGCCGCGATCAGCCCGATCACGTCGCCGATCCGCGCGACCGCGCCGCTCAGGTCCCGGACCAGCGTGCCCGTCTGTCCCGCCTCCGAGACGGCCCCTTGGGCGAGCTTGGTCGATCCCTCGACCTGCCGGCCGATCTCCTCCACGGAGGCCCCGAGTTCCTCGGCCGCCGCCGCCACCGTGTTGACGTTGGCGGCAGCCTCCTCGGCGGCGGCCGCCACGGTGCTGGACTGGCTCGCGGTCTGGGTCGCGGTGGCCGTCATGGTCTGGGCCGTACCCTGCAGGGCGGTGGCCGAGTCCGAGACCTGAGCGATGATGCCGCCGACCGTCTGCTCGAAGCGCTCGGCCATCGCCCGCAGGTCGGACCGGCGCCGCGCCTCCGCCGCCAGCCGCGCCTCGGCGGCCTCGGCTTCGAGCTGGCGGCTGCGGATCAGGTTGTCCTTGAACACCTGGACGGCCCGCGCCATCGCGCCGATCTCGTTGCGGTAGGCGCGCGCCGGGACCGTGGCGGAGGCGTCCCCGTCCGCCAGCGCCTGCATCGTCGCCGTCAGCGCCCGGAGCGGGCGCAGCACGCCGCCGAACAGGGTCCACAGGCCGAGGGCCACCAGCAGGATCACCGCCAGCAGCGCCGCGACGCTGTGCACGACGTCGGTCCGGGCCGCGTCGGCGAGAGTCTCGGCGCGCGCCACCATCGCGTCGAGGGCCGCGTCGCAGAGGGCCACGAGGGAGCGCTGGTTCTCGGTGTTGCGGTCGCGCAGCTCCGCGAAGGTGTGGCGCGGGGGCGTGTGCGTGCTGAGCGCGTCGAAGACCGCCTGCGCGATGGCCTTGGTGTCGCCCTCGAAATTGTCGGCCTTCGCCCGCACGAACGCGGCCCGCACCGTCTCCGAGACGTCGGTCGCGGCCTCGGTCGTGCGCCGCCACGCGGACAGAAGTTCGGTCCGCTCCTCAGCCGCCGCGACGGTCTCGGGCAGGGACCACGACGTTCCGGCGATCAGGGAGGTCTGCACCCGCACCGCGACGTTGCCGCTGGCGACGCGCGTGTCCCAGGCCGCCTGTTTGAGGGCGAGATAGCGCTCCAGGACGGGATCGGACCGGGGAATGGCCACGTCGACCGCCTTCAGCGTGGCCGTCAGGGCCTCGAGCAGGTCCTGGAAGGCGGCCATCGCGGCGTCCCGCAGCGCCGGCTCACGACGGGCCTTCGGCAGCCTGAGGGCCGCGTCGATGCGGGGGCGCAGGGCCGCCATCGCCTCCTGGGCCGCGTTCAGGCGATCGAGCGTCGCGCTGACCGTCGGCTCGGCCAGATCGCTCAGGCTGCGCTGAGCCTGGCGGTAATTCTCGATCAGCGCCTGCCGGCTGCCCGCGATGGTCGACAGGGTCTTCGCGTCCGCGGGCGCCTCACCCCCGAGGGCGAGGGTCGATCCGCGCTCCAGCCGCAGCGGCAGGATGGTCCGGAGGAGTCCCTGGCTCGCCTGCGTCAAGGTCACCGCCCTGACCGCACCCATCGCCTGCGCCCGCTCGTCGAAGAGTGTCCTGACGGCGTTGGCCAGCGCCATGCAGGCCATGATGACGATCACCAGGGACAACAACGTCCGGATCGAGAAGCGCCCCAGCCAGCGAGTCATGGGTAAAGTCTCAAGGTCTGCGATGCTTTGTCTTAAAACGTTAGGTTTTGTCAGGCAATCGGCGGATCATGTGTTGTATAATTGCGATTTTATACGGATATTGTCATCGAGATTTTATAATAGAACGCGAATTTGATTGAGAGGCGAGTCAATTTACGGGGGTTGTGCCGAATTTATAAGCGCTGAAATCAGCGTGGCCTGGGCGGCGCGACGGGGCTGCTCCCCGCGGTCGAACGGCGCGAGGCGGATCTGGCGCCCTGCGGTCGCATCCGCGAACGGCCCGAGGCCGAGCGCGGCCGGCCTGCCGGCACCCTGCGGGAGCGTGCGGCGAAGCAGTCCCGGGCGGGGCTCGCCTGCTCGGTGTCCTGCCCGTCGGGCCGCCGCGTCCCCTCGTGACGACGAACAGGGCCGCGGGAGCGGGCGGCTTCGATCGCATCCGGATGTCAACGTGATGGCTGCCGGCCCGCAGGCGGCCCGCGTATCGGCGGCAGCCCTGCGCGACGCCTACAGCCCGCGCTCGTAGCGCCAGGCTTCCATCCCGTCCTCGTAATAGTCCGGCCGCACGGCGAAGCGGGTATAGCCCCGGCGCTCGTAGAGGCGGATGCCGGCGCCGTTGTCGGCGCGCACCTCCAGCCGGAGCCGGTCGCAGCCCTGGCTGCGGGCCTGCGCCTCCGCCGCGTCGAGGAGTCGGCCGCCGAGGCCGAGGCCGCCGCGATTCGGCGCCACCGCGATCGACGCCAGCCGGGCGATCCGGCTGCTGCGCCGCCGCTCCAGCACCGCGGCGCCGACGAGGACCGGCGTCGGGTCCGCATCCGGCGCGTCGATCAGCGCCGCCAGCACGTCCATGGTGGGCGACAGGATCGCGTGGCGGATCGCCCGGCGCTCCGCCCGGTCTGTGGCGAAGGCGGCGTGCTCCAGGGCGACCAGGGCGTCGAGATCGGCGAGCGTGGCGGTCCGGATCGTCGGCTCGGGGAGCCCGTCGCCGACCGGGTTGCGCAGGGGGGCGCTCACGCCCGCGCCGTCGCGGTGGATCTGGTCGGCCCGGCCATCGCTTGCTTACCTGCGTGTTCTGCCCGCTCCGGTCAGATGCCCGCTTCCGCCCCGCTTGGGAAGCCCGCACGGCGCCTTCGGCCCGGTCGGGCTGCGTCGTTTTTGCAACGGGCCGCACGGGGTGTGGATTCCGGGCGGAAAAGCGGGCGGTCCGGGGCATCTTCCCCTTGCCGGGCCGGGCCTGTCTCCGTATATGCGCCGTGCCCAATTTCGCACGTGCCTGTGGCCGCGTGTCGGTTGGTGGGCATCCGGTCAACTGCCGGACAGCCGCCAGGGGTCTTAAAGGATCGATGGTCGCAAGGGTGGATCCCTACGGCCGGCATCCAGGTGGCAACACCGGACCCCGACAACAACCGGCAGCCGGAGGCGAAACCGGCGAACCCCGCTCTCCACGGGGGACGCAGCTTAAAGCAACGACGAACGGGCTTTTTTGGTCTCGTCGGCCCTCCACAGGCCGGCACCGAAGAGGCTTGTTTCTCTTTGCCCGGCGTGCGGTGGGGGTCATCCCTTCCAATCCACGGCAGCTTCCGGGTGCTCTGCGCCCGCACTGACGCACGCGTCTCCAAAGCGCGTGGGTCCGCGCGACGCATCGCCCCCTGACGCCGACGGCCAGTCCTGGCCGTCATCTTCGACAGCGCGCCCCGCGTAGGGCGCTCGCGAACCCGTGCCGGGAGACGACTATGACCGACCGCATCCGTGACTTCCTGCGCGTGCGCCGCGACCTCGGTCAGGACGAGGGCCCCGTGATGGTCCTCGATCTCGACGTCGTGCGTGACAACTACACCGCCTTCGCGCGCTCCCTGCCGGACACCCGCGTGTTCTACGCCGTGAAGGCGAACCCGGCCCCCGAGGTGCTGCGCCTGCTCGCCGAGATGGGCTCGTGCTTCGACACCGCCTCCGTCGCCGAGATGGAGATGGTGCTGGCCGCCGGCGCCACCGCCGACCGGATCTCCTTCGGCAACACGATCAAGAAGGAGCGCTGCATCGGCCGCGCCCTGAAGCTCGGCATCCGCCTGTTCGCGGTCGACTGCCAGGCCGAGGTCGAGAAGATCGCCCGGGCCGCCGTGGCCACGGACGTGCCGACCGGCGAGATCCGGGTGTTCTGCCGCATCCTGTGCGACGGCGCGGGCGCCGACTGGCCGCTCTCGCGCAAGTTCGGCTGCGTGCCCGAGATGGCCGCGGACGTGCTGGAGCACGCCCATCGCCAGGGGCTGGAGGCCTACGGCATCTCGTTCCATGTCGGCTCGCAGCAGGGCAACACCGAGGCCTGGGACGGGGCGCTCGGCTCCGCGGCGGCGATCTTCCGCGAGTGCGCGGAGCGCGGGATCGGCCTGTCGATGGTCAATCTCGGCGGCGGCTTCCCGACCAAGTACCTCAAGGCGGTGCCGGGCGTGGAGAGCTACGGCGAGGCGATCTTCCGGGGCCTGACCAAGCATTTCGGCAACCAGATCCCCGAGACGATCATCGAGCCGGGCCGCGGCATGGTCGGCAATGCCGGCCTGATCGAGGCCGAGGTCGTGCTCGTGTCGAAGAAGTCCGCGGACGCCGACGAGGTCCGGTGGGTCTACCTCGACATCGGCAAGTTCGGCGGGCTGGCCGAGACCATGGACGAGGCGATCCGCTACCCGATCCGCACCGCCCGGGACGGCGACGCGACCGAGCCCTGCGTCATCGCCGGCCCGACCTGCGACTCGGTGGACGTGCTCTACGAGCGGCAGCTCTATCCGCTGCCGGTCTCGCTCTCGATCGGCGACAAGGTGCTGATCGAGGGTGCGGGCGCCTACACCACCACCTACGCGGCGGTGGCCTTCAACGGCTTCCCGCCCCTTCAGCAGATCGTCATCTGACCTGCTGCAGAGCCTCCCGGCAGCCTGTCGCTGCCGGGAGCGATCTCCCGCTGTCGCATCGACGGATCGCCTTCGGCCGTCCGTCGGAACCCACCGCTTCTCCCGCTTGCCGGCCCGGGGAGGGCACAGCCATGATCGAGATCCGCGCGGAGCATGTCCACGACGTCCCGGCGCGCGAGCGCCTGCTCGACGCGTGCTTTCCCGGCAACCGCCATGCCAAGACCTCGGAGCGCCTGCGCGAAGGCCGTCGGCCGGCCCGCGGCCTCGCCTTCGCGGCGATTCGGGGCGGCCGCCTCGTCGGCACCCTGCGGCTGTGGCACGTCGAGGCCGGGCTCGCCCGCCCGGCGCTGCTGCTCGGCCCGCTCGCCGTCGATCCGGCGATCCAGGGGCAGGGGCTCGGCTCGGTGATGATGCAGGCGGCCCTCGGCCGGGCGGAGGCCCTCGGCCACGGCGCCGTGCTGCTGGTCGGCGACGCGCCCTACTACGCCCGCTTCGGCTTCGACCGGGCGCTCGCGGAGGGCCTGACCCTGCCGGGGCCGTTCGAGCGCGAGCGCTTCCTCGGTCTCGAGCTGCGCGCGGGCGCTCTGGCGGGCGTCGAGGGGATGGTCCGGGCGACCGGCGCGCTGTCGCCGGTGGGCGCGGTGGCCAACGAGGCGGGGGTGGCGCGACGACGCGCCGCCTGAACGGGGACACCAGGCGCCGCGGGGGTGAGATCGGCTTTCCCCAACGCGATTTCATCCCAGGGTGCCCACGTGAGCGGGCCTCGAAGGAGCCATCGAGCCAGCCGCGCGAGCCCTGGAGGCCTCCTTCGCGGCCTCCCTGCGCTGCGGCACCTCGGGTTGCGGAGAGGGTCGTAGGGGCGTCCCTTCAGGATGACGCAACCCGGTCATGCCCGCGACGGCGGCCGTGTCCACCCGCTTGGCCGGTCTCGTGCATTGCGCCCGGCGCCCGCGATCCCGCATAGACGGTCCGCCGGCCTCCCGGAGAAGGTTGCTCGACCGATGCAGATCGCCACGCCCTACCTGATGTTCCTGGGCGACGTGCCCGACACGCTGGCGGCCAAGACCGCCTACGGCATCAAGGACTGGCGCCCCGAATGGTGCGTCGGCCAGATGCGCCTGCCGGGCTGCGCCGCCGATCTCGGCATCCCCGACATGACCCTGCCGGAGGCCCTGGCGAAGGGCTGCCGGACCCTTGTGATCGGCGTCGTCAATGCCGGCGGCGTGCTGCCGGATCACTGGGTCAAGGAGATCGTCGCGGCGATCGAGGCCGGGCTCGACGTGGCGAGCGGCCTGCACGTCAAGCTCGGTACGATTCCGGCCATCGCGGAGGCTGCCGCGCGGCGTAACCGCCAGCTCCACGACGTCCGCCACACCGACGAGCGCTTCCCCACTGGCAAGGGCACCAAGCGGTCGGGCCGGCGCCTGCTCACCGTCGGCACCGACTGCTCCGTCGGCAAGAAGTACACCGTGCTCGCCCTGGAGCGCGGCATGCGCGAGCGCGGCCTCGACGCCGATTTCTGCGCCACCGGCCAGACCGGCGTGTTCATCTCCGGCCGGGGCGTCGCCATCGACGCCGTGGTGGCCGACTTCATCTCCGGCGCCGTCGAGACGATCTCGCCGGAGGCGGCCTCCAACCACTGGGACCTGATCGAGGGCCAGGGCTCGCTCTACCACCCGTCCTTCGCGGGGGTGAGCCTCGGCCTGCTGCACGGCGCCCAGGCCGACGCCTTCGTGGTCTGCCACGAGCCGACCCGCACCACGATGCGCGGCGTGAAGCACCCGCTCCCCACCATCCGCCAGGTGATCGACCTGACCGTCCAGCTCGGCAGCCTGACCAACCCGGCGATCAGGCCGGTGGGCATCGCGGTCAACACCCAGGCGCTTGCCGAGGGCGAGGCGCGGGCGCTCCTCGAGACGCTCGCGTCCGAGCACGACCTGCCCGCCACCGACCCGGTGCGCTTCGGCGTCGACGGGCTGGTCGACCGGATCGTCGCCGAGTTCCCGGAGATCTGACATGGCCCGTCGCCTGAGCCTCGCCGTCGAGCGCTTCCCGATCGCCGGCGCCTTCACGATCTCCCGCGGCAGCCGCACCGAGATCGCCGTCGTGGTGGCGACGCTCACGGACGGCGACACGGTCGGGCGCGGCGAGTGCGTGCCCTATCCGCGCTATGGCGAGAGCGTCGAGAGCGTCAGCGCGCTGATCGAAGGGCAGGCGGAGGCGATCGCGGCCGGGATCGGGCGCGATGCGCTGATGACCCGCATGAAAGCGGGGGCGGCGCGCAACGCCCTGGACTGCGCGCTGTTCGACCTCGAGGCGAAGCTCCAGGGCCGCCCCGCCTGGGCGATCGCCGGTCTGCCGGCGCCTCAGCCGGTCATCACCGCCTACACGCTGAGCCTCGGCACGCCGGAGAGCATGGAAGAGGCCGCCCGCAAGGCGGCCCACCGGCCCCTGCTCAAGGTCAAGCTCGGCGGGGTAGGGGACCCGGAGCGCATCGCCGCCGTCCGGGCCGGCGCGCCCGATGCCCGGCTGATCGTCGACGCCAACGAGGCGTGGCGGCCCGAGACCATCGAGGCCAACCTCGCCGCCTGCCTGAAGGCCGGCGTCGCGCTGATCGAGCAGCCGCTGCCGGCCGACGCCGATGCCCTGCTCGCCGAGATCGCGCATCCGGTGCCGGTCTGCGCCGACGAGAGCCTGCACGACCGCGCCGGCCTCGACGCGCTCGCCGGGCGCTACGACGCGATCAACATCAAGCTCGACAAGACCGGCGGCCTGACCGAGGCGGTGCTGCTCGCCCGCGAGGCGAAGGGGAGGGGGCTCGCGATCATGGTCGGCTGCATGCTCGGCACCTCGCTGGGCATGGCGCCGGCGGCGCTCCTCGCCGAGGGCGCCGAGTTCGTCGATCTCGACGGGCCGCTACTGCTCGCCCGCGACCGCGACCCGCCGCTCCGCTACGACGGCAGCCTGATGCACCCGCCCACGCCGGAGCTGTGGGGATAGGATTCGCCTCGCCTGTCACCGGCGGGGCGTCACAACGGGTTTGGGATTAGGTATACCAGAAGGCTTGCGTTCCGCCCGCCCGGCTGCCATCCATCGGCGGTGCGATGGGGCCGTGGCGTGGACGCGCTGTTCCCCGCAGCCAGACAACACAACAGCAGTCTTCAATGCTGGGGAGGAACGACGTGGCCAGAAACATCCTGATCCTGGGGGCCTCCTACGGCTCGCTCCTGGGGACCAAGCTCCTGATGGCCGGTCACAACGTGACCCTGGTCTGCCGCAGGAAGACCGCCGACCTGATCAACCGCGAGGGCACCGAGGTCCGCATCAAGCTCCGCGACGAGAAGGAGCACCGCGCGATCCACTCGCGCGACCTGCCCGGCAAGGTCGACGCCATGCCGCCGGAAGACGTCGACGTGTCGCGCTACGACCTCGTCGGCCTCGCCATGCAGGAGCCGCAGTACAACAACCACACGATCCGCGTCCTGATGATCAAGATCGCGGCGGCGAAGCTGCCGTGCCTGTCGATCATGAACATGCCGCCGCTGCCCTACCTCAAGCGGATCCCGGCGCTCGCCGCCATGGATCTTGAGGATGCCTACACCAATGCCGGCGTCTGGGACCGGTTCGAGCCGGGGCTGGTGTCGCTCTGCTCCCCCGACCCGCAGGCCTTCCGGCCGCCCGAGGAGGAGGCCAACGTCCTCCATGTCGGCCTGCCGACCAACTTCAAGGCCGCGACCTTCGCCGACGAGGCGCACAACACGCTTCTCCGCGAGCTGGAGGCCGACATCGACGCCGTGCGCCTCGACGGGCACGACGTGCCGGTGAAGCTGAAGGTGTTCGACTCGCTGTTCGTGCCGCTGGCCAAGTGGTCGATGCTGCTCACCGGCAATTACCGGTGCATCACCCCGGGCGCGCCGCAATCGATCCACGACGCCGTCCACGGCGACCTCGCGCGCTCGCGGGCGATCTACGACCATGTCGACGGGATCGCCCGGAAGCTCGGCGCCGATCCGGCCGATCAGGTGCCGTTCGAGAAATACGCCAAGGCGGCCGAGAGCCTGCTGAAGCCGTCCTCGGCGGCGCGCGCGGTCGCCAACGGTGCGCCCTACATCGAGCGCGTCGACCTGCTGGTGAAGCTGATCTCGCACCAGCTCGGTGATCCGAACGCCGAGATCGACCGCACCGTCGAGACCGTCGACCGCAAGCTCGACGAGCGCATCATCGAGGGCTGACGGGCGCCGTCGCTTCGCTCCGCCCCGGTATCACGGGCGCAGCGAAGCGATTGAGGTCGCGCGACATCGGCGGCCGTGGCGTCGCTGGATTGCTTCGCTGCGTTCGCAACGACGGCGAGCGGGCGCTGGAGCCGCTCCCCCGGAGCGCCTCGCGTCACGGGACACGGCGTTCTGGCCTTCGGTCATTCCGGCCCTCCCCTCATCCTGAGGGGCCGGAGCGCAGCAGAGGCCTCGAAGGAGGGTTACAGCCAGCCGCGCGATCCCCGGAGGGCTCTTTCGAGGCCGCTGCGCAGCACCTCAGGATGCGGGCGATGTGTGGGAGGGCCCTCCGTCAGGCGCAGCCCGACCGGGCGCGGCCCTCCATCACTCCGCCAAGTCCAGGAAATGCCGCCCCTGGCGGTCGTCGATCTCGATGATCCAGAGATCGGAATCGAACCGGATCTCCTTTGTCAGGCGCTCCTCCACGTCGAGCGGGCTGCCGCCGGTGACGATCCCGGCGAAACGGCGGTCGCCGCTCTCCTCGGCCTCGAACAGGGCCTGCGGCGCCGGTCCGTAGAGGTCGGCGCTGCCGTCGAGCCGATCGACCTTCACGAAGATCGCACCCGCCTCCGCGGACCCGCGCCGCCGCAGCACGGCCGGGATGCCGGCGACATCCAGACGCCGCAGATGGGCCGAAACCCAGAAATCGGAGCGCAGGCGCATGCGTCTGTAGCCCTGTGAGGATCCGTTCGCCGCAGGGCCTGTGTCCCGGCGGATCAGCCGGATCCGGAACCCTGCGAGCGCCGGGTGGCGCGTCCTCCGCCATGCGCGAAAGCGCCGGTCCGGGCAACCGCCGGTGCACGGCCTGGCATCTCCATAACGGTTCAGGCGGCGGAATATTCCTTCAGAAAATCGAGTATTTATCGGGATTAAAATAGAATTGATCGATGTGCGACAACGCACATCTATAGTATTGTTCGCTGATTATCTGAGCAAAGGGCGCCCGAATTTGCATCTCACGATGATTTAAGGAGCACTCCGATGTGGAGAATGACCTCGCTTGCGGCGCTGATCGTCGCCGGCCTGTGCGGTGTTGTGCCGTCGGCCCACGCCCGTCCGGAGACGCTCATGGATTTACTGGGCAACCGCGATTCCGCATCCTGCCCGCGCTACCAGCGGACGCCGCAGGATCGCTGCAACATCGTCGTGCATCGACCCGGGGGTAATCCCACGCAGGACATGACCGGATCGATCGGACACGCGAAGTCCTGGCAGGCCAATGGCGGTCCACGCTGCAAGACGATCTGCCGGTTCACCGGCACGCAATACTGAGGGCCCGCCTCCGCGCTCTCACGCCGATCGGCACCCGCGCCGCAAGCGCGGCGGGGGTGCCGCCCTGTCTCGCTAACCGTGGCCGGCCCGGGCCATCAGCTCGCGCAAGGTCCGGCCCGTCGCCTCGCCGGTGACCGGAAGCTTGGCGCTGCGCTCGAACTTCTCGATCGCCGCCCGCGTGCCCGGTCCCATCGCGCCGTCGGGCTTCACCGCGTAGCCGAGCTTCGACAGCGCCTTCTGGGCCCGCATCACCGGATCACCGTCCTTCTCGGGCTTGGCGGTCTTGGCGGCGTCTTTCGTCTCCTTCGGAGCCGGCTTCGCGGCCGGGCGGACCGGCGACGCTTTCGGGGTGACCGAGGCGGTGGTCTCATCGGATCGGATCAGCTCGCCGATCGCGTCCCGGGCCGCCGGCTTGGCGGGCGCCGGCGCGGCGACGCGTTCGGGATCGATGACGCGCACCGGATCCCGGGCCGCCTCCCGGACGGGCTCCTTGGCGGCCGGGGCCGCCTCGCGCGCGGCAGGTGCCTTCTGGGCGAGCTTGGGCAGGATCGGCGCCGGATGGCGCCCGGTCTGGTAACCGAGGGCGTTGACGCAGACGAAGCCCGCCGCGCACAGGGCCGCGAGGCTGCCGAGAACGGTGCCCGGGCTGGTCCGGCAGGTGGCGCCCGTCGCCTTCAGCGCGCCGACGAGGACGGCACGCCAGTCGCCCTGGACGGCGGCGCGGCGCGGCGCGGGACGGCGTGCACGGCTGGGTTCGCCCGGGACGGTGATCTCGCGGTAGCCTGACATCATGTCTCCTTCCGGGGGATCTGCCGATCAGGCGGTGCGGCGCAGGACCGGGTCGGCCGGGACCGAGGCGGCGCTCGGCTCCGCGTCGAACAGGCCGAGCGGCAGGCGCACCACGCGGCGCGACACCGGAGCGCCCCGCACGGCGTGCGGATCGGAGCCGGCCCATGGTCGGCCGCAGGAGCCGGGCAGACGAGGGGCAGGGTTACGGTCACGACGGTCCCGGCCTGCGGGGCGCTCTCGATCAGCAGGGCGCCGCCGTGCAAGCCGACCAGGCCCTGCACCACCGAGAGTCCGAGGCCGGTTCCCTCGTGCTGGCGCTTGTAGCCGCCGCTGCCCGCCTGGAAGAACGGGGTCCCGAGCTTGGGCAGGTCGTCCGTACCGATGCCGACGCCGGTATCGGCCACGACGATGTCCAGGCTGCCCGCGCCGCGGCGCAGGGACAGGTCGACCCGGCCGCCGCGCGGGGTGAACTTCACCGCGTTCGAGATGAGATTGATCAGAACCTGCCGGCAGGCGGCGGGATCGGCGGTGATCTCCACCGGGCCCGACGGGGCGACGGTGAGGACGATGCCGGCGGCGTCGGCCTTCAGGCGCATCAGGTCGCAGCAGGCCCGAAGCAGGCCCGCGATGTCGAAGCATTCGGGGGCGCAGTCGAAGTTGCCGCTCTGGATCCGGCTCATGTCGAGCAGCGTGTTGACCACGCCGAGCAGATGGTGGCCGGAGGCGCCGATAATGCCGGCATATTCCCGCGCCTGGTCCGGGCCGAGGCTGACGGCGCCTTGGCCCGCCAGGACCTCGGAGAAGCCGATGATCGCATTGAGCGGCGTGCGCAGCTCGTGGGTCACGTTGGCCAGGAACCGGCCCTTGATCGCGTCGGCGCGTTCGGCCTCGGCGCGGGCGCGCTCCAGCTCCACGGCATGCCGGTGGTGCTCGGTCATGTCGCGGGTGACCGCCACCACCGCCATGGCGGCCTCGTGCGGCCCGTGCTCGATCCGGTGGGCGCGCATCTCGGCGTGGATCAGGCTCGCGCCGTCGGGCCGGCCGGCCTCGGCCTCGACGTGCAGGCGCAGGGGCAGGGTCGCGGGCCGCCCGGTCGCCGCCACGTCGCTCACCGCCTTGAGGAAGGCCGGCCGGTCGGCGACATGGACCCGCTCCAGCAGCCCATGGCCGCGCAGCCGGGCCGGGTCGCTGCCGAGCAGCCGCGTGGCCGAGACCGAGGCTTCCAGCACGCGGCCGTTGCGGTCGTGCCAGGTCACGAGATCGTCGATCGCCGAGAGGAGCAGCCGGTCGCGGGCCTCGTTGTCGCGCAGCCGCTCGCGCCAGACGCCTTCGTTGCGCATGTGCTCCAGAGCCTGGGCGGCGACATGGCCGATCGCGGTGATCGCGAAGGCCGGGAGCGCGATCCCCGCCGAGATGTCCATGACCGGCAGGGCGCCGGCCCAGGCGCCGAGGGCCACCACGGTCAGCACGCCGAGAACCGCCATGACGGAGGCCGCGATCGTCGCGCGGAGCGAGCCGGAGACCAGCGCCTCCAGGGGGATCGCCACCAGCCAGACCGCGGCGGGCGATGCGGCGCCGCCGGTGACGCCCGCCAGGGCGACGACGAGGCCGGTCAGGCCCGCCGAGGAGACCGCGTGGGCGATCCAGAGGGACCCGGTGCGGGCGAGCAGGACGGCGGCGAAGACTGGCAGCAGCAGGCTCGCGATCGCCAGGACCTCGAAGCCGGACGGCACCCCGCGCCAGAGCAGATAGGGCGGCAGACCGACCATCATGACGGCGCCGGTCGCCAGCCGCGACACCAGGAAGCGCTGGTGGCGCGCACGGGCCGGCGCATTGTCGGCCACGGATTCGTGGACGAGACCCGCGAGCCGGTCGTCGATCAACGACGTCAGGACAGTCTTAATGGTCAAGGTTGGCACGCGCCGCGCAGAATGCGTTCCCGCATCCGTCGCGCCTCCGGTTCCACTTCGAACGACTTCCGGACGGTCGCAGAGCCGGCTTAAACGAGTGTTGCGGGACTTGTCCGATTGATCGGGATGCTTTCCGCGAGGTAACCAGCCGATTGCGGACAAGCTTCATTCACCATCGCGCGGAAAAGCTCGGGTCGGTTGAGGCCCGGTTGAGGAAATCCGTCGAATGCTTCCGCTTGATCTCGAGCGGAGGAATCGTCTCATGACCGTCCTGCTGCGCGCCGCGCTGGTGATCGGCGTGCTCTCCTACTTTGCCTTGCTGCGAGCCGGGACGGATCCGGCCGCCGAGGCGAGACGGCTCGCCGACGCGGTGCCCAGCGCCCAGGCGGCGCTGCCGGCGGCCCTCGACGCGGTGCCAGCCGAGGCCCGCGAGCGGGCGGTGCGCGCCGTCCTGGCCCGCGGCCTGATGGCCGAACTGAGCCGCCGCGCCGCGGAGCCGACGGCCTCAACCGACACCCTTGAGGAGACCGATCGGCAGCCCGCTTGGCGGGGCGCCGATCCGCAGCGCGATCCGCCCGTCGATCCCCGCTGACGTCCGGCCCGTCAGGCCGGCTCCCCGCCGCCCGCTGCCCGGGCGCGCACCGGCAGGGAGGGGCGCTGCGCGGCGACGCGCTCTGCGCCCTGGCGCAGCTTCGCCTCCGGGCCGTGCAGCGGCTGATGGGCCTCGCCGCGCCCGCGCTCGGCGAGGGGCCGGTCGAGGATCGCGGCGATCAGGTCCCGGGAGGCCGGCCGGCTCACGGTGCGGAACAGCCGGACGAGGTCGGCCACCCGCTCGGCCGAGCGCGCGACACCCTGGTTGAGGGTCAGGAAGATGTAGACCGCCTCCTCCTCGTGCAGGCCGGCAGCCCGCAGACCCAGGGTCAGGAGGTCGTAGCGGGCGCTGGCGTCGGCGACCACGGTCAGGAAATCGCGCGGCAGGCCGAGGCCGTCGGCCAGGGCCGCCATGAAGGCCGGCACGTCGCGGGCGGCGGACAGGCCGGTCAGGGTCTCGCCGAGGCCGCGGGGCGCCGGCGGGCAGGGGCGCAGGGCGGCGGTCGCCTCGACGGCCCGGCCGATCACCGTGCGGCGGATCGGATCGGCGTGCAGGTACAGGGGCACGAGGTCGGCGGCCGAGACGTCGGGCCGGACCAGGAGGAGCCGGGCGAGGTCGGGGGCGCTGCGGCCGCGGTTCACGAGCCGCGCCAGGGCTGCCCCCCGCAGGGTGTGGCCGAGATTGGCGGCCAGCGCGCGGTCGATCTCGGGGCGGCCCTCGCGGGAGAGCTCGTCCACCGCCTCGCGGCTCAACCCGCTGCCTTCCCCCAAGTCCGCTCGTAAGCGGACGTCAGTCAACCCTTCGGCCCGGCTGCCTAAGCTGCTGGCCACGACTGCGGATGGGTATCTAACCAAAAGTTGTGGCGATGTCCCATAGACATCCGTTTGGATTGAGAGTTTTCTGACGCCGGTCTGCACTTCGTCAGGCAACCAGAAATAGTCGAATGGCTGCTAACGAAATAATAGGGATACGAGACGAAACTGTGAAAGACTGGGCCT
>NZ_BACT01000826.1:0-11192 GCF_000333255.1 Methylobacterium sp. B1
CGCCGCGCCCGGACATGGGCCGCGATGGATGCCTCCCCCGACTTTCCGCGGCAGAGCCGCGTGCCCGTGTTCAACATGCCGGGGGTTGTCACCCTCGCGATCGGGCTTCTTCTGGCGATCCAGGCGGTGCGCGAGTTCCTGCTGCCGGACACCTGGGACATCCGCCTCGTCCTCGATCTGGCGCTGATCCCGGCGCGCTGGACCCTCTGGTTCGATCCCGGCCAAGCCACCGAGGTGATCCGCGCGGCCGCCGATACGGGCGATCCCAGCCTTGAGGCGGCCCGCGAGGCCTTCGCCCGCTACATCGTGGGCGAGCACGCCCTCCAGCCCTGGACGCTCGTCACCTACGCGCTGCTGCACGGCTCGTGGATGCACGTGATCTTCAACAGCGTCTGGCTCGCGGCCTTCGGCGCCCCGGTGGCGCGCCGCTGCGGCGCCCTGCGCTGGTGCGTCCTCGCCCTTGCCGGCACCGCGGCCGGGGGCCTGTTCCACATCCTGATCGATCCCCTGGGCGCCGGGCCGCTGGTCGGCGCCTCGGCGGGGATCTCGGCCCTGATGGCGGCCGCCGCCCGCTTCGTGTTCCAGCCGCCGGTCTCCGGCTACGGCGCGCCGGCCTGGCAGGTGCCGCCGGCCCGGCCCGCCGAGACGATCCCCGAATTGCTGCGCAACCGGACGGCCGTGTCGTTCCTGGTGATCTGGCTCCTGACCAACCTGCTCTTTGGCCTCGTCAGCATGCCGCTGGTCGGCGAGAACGCCGCCATCGCCTGGGACGCGCATCTCGGCGGCTTCATCGCGGGCTTCTTCCTGTTCCCCCTCGTCGACCCTCGGGAGCCGCGGCGGCACTGAGCACCTTGCCATCCGGCCGGATCGGTCACACACTCGCCACAATGTGAACGCGCCGGGCCCAACCCGGCCGAGAACGCAATCAGGGCGCCGCGGGCTGACGGCGTACCGGACGCGTCACAAGGGAGAGAGCCATGACCGTCGCACGCATCCTCGCCGAGAAGGGAAGCTCCGTCGTCACCGTGAGCCCCGACAAGACCCTGGAGGACGTGATCCAGATCCTCGCCGACAAGCGGATCGGTGCCCTGGTGGCCGCCCATGCCGACGGGACGGTGGCGGGCATCATCTCCGAGCGGGACATCATGCGTGCGCTGGCCCGGCACGGAGGCTCGGCCTTCGACGCGCCGGTCTCGGCCCATATGACCACCGCGGTCACGACTTGCGGTCGGAGCACCACGATCGAGGAGGTCATGGCGCTGATGACCGACGGGCGCTTCCGCCACGTGCCGGTCTGCGAGGACGGGCGGCTGATCGGCCTGGTCTCGATCGGCGACGTGGTGGCGCGCAAGATCGCCTCCGTCGAGGCCGAGCAGCAGGCCCTGCGCGACTACATCACGATGGCGTAGGGGCGCGAAGCCTCACGTCTCTCGCGCCCTCCGCCCCCGGGCTTCACCGGTTCAGAGCAGGCCGGCGGTGCCGGAGCGCGACGCGCGCCCTCTCCCGCACGGGAGAGGGGACCTGCGCGCCTCCGCGTCGACGGACGAGCGGGCCGACAGCTCAAGCCCATGATCGCCCGCGGTCCGTTTCACGCCTTCATGGGATCGAGGGTGACGTGCCAGAGGTCGGTGTCGGCCGCGTCCTTGAGGGTCACAGTCATCTGCTCGGTCCGACCGTCCACCGCCACGTGGCCGAAGAACTGGTAGCCGGCGGCCGGCGACAGGTTCACCTGACCCTTGTCGGGCGCCTTCACGAAGCGCAGCTGCGGCCCGAACGTGTTGTCCAGGGCGTTCGGCCCGAAGGTGCCCGCGTGCAGCGGGCCGGAGACGAACTCCCAGAACGGGTCGAAATCCTGGAACTGCGCCTTGTTGGGGTCGTAGTAGTGGGCGGCCGTGTAGTGCACGTCGGCCGTGAGCCAGACCGTGTTGCGGATCCCCGCGCTCTTGATGAAGCGCAGGAGGTCGGCGATCTCCAGTTCGCGCCCCAGGGGCGGCCCGTCGCCCTGCGCCACCGCCTCCGAGCCGAAATTCCGGTCGACGTCGTAGGTCACCACGAGGCCGAGGGGCATGTCGGCGGCGATCACCTTCCAGGTCGCGCGGGAGTCGAGCAGCGCCTGCTTCAGCCACGCGAGTTGCTGCGGCCCGAGGAAGTGGGATTCGGGGCCGTACTCCGTCTGCTTGTTCTCGCCGTTCGGCCCCCGGTAGGAGCGCATGTCGAGCATGAACACGTCGACCAGCGGACCGTAGGCGATCTTGCGGTAGACCCGGCCGGGTTCCGCCGGCTCGAAGCGCATCGGCATGTACTCGTGAAACGCCTTGGCCGCCCGCAGCTGCAGGGCCAGGACGTTCGGGTCGGAGTATTTCTTCTTGAGGTGCTCGGCCCGGGTGAGGGGTTCGCCCGGCCACCAGTTGTTGGTGACCTCGTGGTCGTCCCACTGCGCCAGGATCGGCACGGCGGCGTTCATCGCCAGCACGTTCCGGTCGGTGAGGTTGTACTTGTGCCGGCCCCGGAACTCCGCGAGCGTCTCGGCGGGCTTGGCCACCTCCTCGGTGACCCGGTTGCGCCACAGGCTGCCGTCGGGGAGCTTCACCTCGGACTGGATCGGCCCGTCGGCGTAGATCGTGTCGCCGGAATGGATGAAGAAGTCCGGCCGGTTCTTCAGGATGGCCGAGTAGATCGTCATGCCGCCGCGGGCCTCGTCGATGCCCCAGCCCTGGCCCGCCGTGTCGCCCGACCAGCAGAACGACACCGTGCGCCTGTCCGCCGGCGCGGTACGGAACCGGCCGATCTGAGCCGGTCCGACGATCGTCGGGGCGGCGATGTCCTGGAGGCGGACCCGGTAGAACACGTCCTGGCCGGCCGGCAGCCCGGTCAGGGCCACCTTCACGGTGCCATCGGTCTCGGGCAGGGCGTCGGCGAAGACGCCGCCGCGGATGTCGGAAAAGCTCTCGGTGGTCGCCCATTCGACGATCGCCCGGGCGGGCCGGTCGGAGCGCGCCCAGACGACCGCCGAGTCGGTGCCGACATCGCCCGATTGCAGGCCGTGTGTGAGGACCGGCCGGTCGGCGGCACGGCTCAGGCCGGGGCGCCCGAGGCCGGAGGCCAGCCCGACGAGGCTCGCGCCCCCGGACAGCAGGATCTGACGGCGACTCGTATACATTGGAAGCCCTCCAGTATGCAGGGCGCCCATCGCAGGCGGTCGCGACAGCCGGATGACGGGCGGGCACGCAGGCGGGCTGGATCGGGTCCCGACAGCCTCACGCCCGAGCCGCGGCACCTTCAAGCATAGTGCGGATCCGGGGCAGGGCGGCCCGGGCGGCGCGGTGCCCCAGAGCAATGCCCTCCGCGGCGCGGTGGAAATCGAACAGCCCGAAGGCGCCGAGATCCGGGCCGATGGCGACGTCCGGCGGGTCGCGTTCCAGCCGCGCCCGCGAGATCCGATCCTGGGTGGTGTTGAAGGCGTCGAGCACCACCCGGGCGATGCCCGGTACGGCGAGCTCGGGCTCGGGATGGTCGAAACCCGGCAGGCGTCCGCGCACCACCTGCAGAAGGCCCCGGCGCGGGGGCGGGTGCGGCGCCTCGCGCACCACCGGACCGCCGGTATCGCCGTTGAGGTTCACGCAGATGACCAGGTCGGCACCCAGCGCCCGGGCCAACGCCACCGGCACCGGGTTGACCAGAGTCCCGTCCATCAGCACGCGGCCTGCGTGGGCCACCGGTGGGAACAGGCCGGGAATCGCGTAGGAGGCGCGCACCGCATCCACCGCCGGGCCCTCGGTGAGGCTGATCTCGTCGCCGGTGCCGTACTCGGTGGCGACGCAGCCGAAGCGGATGGGCAGCGTCTCGATGCGGCGCGCGCCGAGATCCGCGGCGAGGCGCTGGCGCAGGCGGTTGCCGGCGATCAGGCCGGAGCCCGGCAGACGGGGATCGATGAGCCCGACGACGCGGCGCCGGGTCAGCGCCCGGGCGAAGGCTTCGAGCCGGTCGAGGCGCCCGGCCGCGTAGCAGGCGCCGACCACCGCGCCGATGGAGCAGCCCGCCACAACGGTCGGATGGATGCCGGCTTCCTCCAGGGCACGGATCACCCCGATATGCGCCCAGCCCCGGGCCGAGCCGCCGCCGAGCGCGAGCCCGACCCGCGGTCCGGCACTCGGCGACGGCCGGACCGGCTCGACGGTTCCGGGAAGGAAATGGGGATCGGCGGATTCGTCTTGCCACCGTGTGGCAAGAGGGTGGTTCATCGCCCGGCGGCCTTCAGGACGACCTGGCCGTCCGCCTCACGGACGACGCTGCGGTAGAAGCAGTCCCGCCGGCCGGTGTGGCAGCAGCCGCCGTCGCCCCCGACCTCGACGCGGATCAGCAGGGCGTCCTGGTCGCAATCGACCCGCATCTCGACCACGCGCTGGATCTGACCGCTGGTCGCCCCCTTGTGCCAGAGTTCGCCCCGCGAGCGCGACCAGTACCAAGCCTCGCCGGTCTCGAGCGTGCGCGCCAGCGATTCGGCGTTCATGTGGGCGAGCATCAGCACCCGCCCGTCTTGCGCGTCCACCGCGATGCAGGCGACGAGCCCGTCGCGGTCGAATCGGGGCGTGAGGGCCGTACCTTCCTCGACCTCGGCGCGGGTGCCGGGGGGAGCGAAAGCGATGTCGCGGGCAGTCATGGGCAGGTCGTCGCCTGAGGCTACTTGGCGCCGCCGCGCACCAGGGTCAGGAAGCGGACCTGCTCGTTGGCATTGTCCTTGAAGACGCCGCGGAACTGGCTGGTGATGGTCGAGACGCCGGCCTTCTGGACGCCGCGCATCGCCATGCAGAGATGCTCGGCCTCCACCATCACGGCGACGCCGCGGGGCTTGAGGATGCTCTCGATCACGTCGGCGATCTGGGCGGTCATCGTCTCCTGGGTCTGCAGGCGGCGGGCGAAGGTGTCGACCACGCGGGCGAGCTTCGACAGGCCGACCACGCCCCGGGTCGGGTAGTAGGCGATGTGGGCGAGGCCCATGAACGGCACCATGTGGTGCTCGCAATGGGAGTGGAACGGGATGTCGCGCACCAGCACGATGTCCGAGTAGCCCTCGACCTCCTCGAAGACGCGTTCGAGGAGCTTCTCGGCATCGACCCCATAGCCGCCGAACAGCTGCTCGTAGGCCTTGGTCACCCGGGCCGGCGTGTCGAGCAGGCCCTCGCGGGTCGGATCGTCGCCGGCCCAGCGCAGGAGCGTGCGCACGGCGGCCTCGGCCTCGGCGCGGCTCGGGCGGCCGGTCTCGATCCCGTCCGGGACGCGGGTGGCGGAAGCCGGCTCGGGCGCGACCTCGATGGGACGCCCGTCATCCACCGGCCGATTGTCATTGCGCATGCCGTTCAGCCCTTGCCCATCACTCCCGTTCCGGCCGAAACCCTGGCTATCGCCCTGGTAGGACAAGGATTTGAGCGCGGCATCCATGGCATCTCCGGCCCGCGCGATGCGGGACTTCATCGGGGTGCTGTCGGGCTTTGCGTACATCGTCGGATCGGGTCGGGCGTTCGAGGGAAGTTCCCGGGCTCGAAAAGGTTTCAAGCCGGCGCCCCGGGATGGTCTAAAGCCGTGAGCACCACCGTGGCCGTGGGCGCGACCCTGGTCGACGGCCCGCCTCCTCGCGAAGCGACCGTACGGCGCCTATATCATCGTTCGCGGGGCAACGCGCAATGCGCGATGCACGCGGCAGAGTCCCGATGGGATTGACGCCTCCGGTTGAGGACCCGATGCTCGACGATATCTACAACCGCCGTATCCTGGAACTCGCCGCCGATATCCCCCGGCTCGGTCGGCTGGAGAACCCGGATGCCAGCGCCACCGCCCATTCCCGCCTGTGCGGCTCGACCGTGACGGTCGACCTCGTCCTCGGCGAGGACGGCCGGGTGACGGATTTCGCCCACGAGGTGAGGGCCTGCGCCTTGGGGCAGGCCTCCTCGTCGCTGATGGGCCGGCACGTGGTCGGTACCACGGCGGAGGAGCTGCGCGGCGTCCGCGAGACCATGCGGGCGATGCTCAAGGAGAACGGGCCTGCGCCCGATGGCGCCTGGGCGGACCTCGCGGTGCTGGAGCCGGTGCGGGCGTTCAAGGCGCGCCATGCCTCGACGCTCCTGACCTTCGACGCGGTGGTGGACGCCCTCGATCAGATCGCCGCCAAGCGACGGGCCGCCTGAGGGCATGGTCCGGCGCGCCGCCCATTGGGCGATCCGCCTGTATCAGCTCACCCTGTCGGGTCTGATCGGCCGCCAGTGCCGTCATTGGCCGAGCTGCTCCGAATACACCGATACGGCCATCGCCCGACACGGGGTCTGGCCCGGCGGCTGGATGGGCGTCGCCCGGATCTGCCGCTGCGGCCCGTTCGGAACCCACGGGATCGATCTCGTGCCGGAGCAGCTGCCCGCGGGATCGGCGTGGTACCGCCCCTGGGCCTATGGCCGCTGGCGCGGCGTCGAGGCGCCGCCGTCACCCTTCGCCTGTGAGGCGGTGGCGGAGGGGCGTGGAGCGGACGCACGGTGAAGGTCGCGATCCCGGCCTGTTTCAGCTGAAGCAGCAGGCGACGGGGTCGATGCCCAGGCGCCGAACAGCCCGCCCGCTCCGGCGTCTGGCCGCTCCGGCCCGTCACAGGGCCTCGTCCAGCCGGTACGGGATACGGTCCGCGAGCCGGCGGCGCTCGCCGTGCGACCGGCCGCAACCGAAGGCTTCGACCCCGGTTGTCCTTGCGGAGAGCCCGGCATGTCCGCGGCTCACGGCGAACCGGAGCGGGCACAGAATGTCCACCGAATTCAGAGGCAAGACGCATATCGACATCTATGACCGCGCCATCCGCGAGGAGTGGGCACAGCGCTTCGGCGTCAGCGAGGAGCGGCTGCGCAAGGCTGTGACCATGGTTGGAAGCCGGATCACGAGCGTGGCCGCCTATCTCGACAAGCCGGCCTCCTGAGCGCGGTGGCATCGTGGACGTGCCCCCCGATTTCCGACCGCCCCCGGAGCTTCCGGCGGCGGTGACGCCGTCGGTCGAGCCCGGGCCCTCGTCCGGATCCGACGACGCTGTAACCCAGCCTCCGGCCCGGTCGCCCGATGCCCTCACGTTCGAGCAGATCCGCGAGCGGGCCTACGAACTCTGGGAGCGCAACCACCGGCCGGAGGGTTTCGAGATCGAGTTCTGGCTGCTGGCCGAGCGGGAATTGCGCAAGGAGCGGGAGCGTCGGAAGAGCGCGGATCGGCCGAACCATCCGGCACCCGGTTCGCCGCCGGCCTGAGCGGCGGTCTAGCGAGACCGGGGCATCATCCGCCATCGACCAGGCGGCGCGGGATGACAGCCCCCGGGATGAGGCCGGCCGGGCCGCGGCATCTGGTCGGCGGGGCCGGCCTGTGCGAGATCGGCGGAGGACCACCACAAGGTCGCGGGGGATCGCCCGTATGGCCACGCAACGCGCAGGGCGCGATCTGGGCTGGGCCTTGCGCGATCGCGCGCCGTGAGAAACCTTCGGCCCCGAAGGCCCGGTCTCCACCGCAACGGGCCGTCCGCTCACCCGTGCGACAGGAGCCCCCGTTGAAGCCCTCCGTCCCCGCTGCCCGCGCCCGGCCCGGTGCCAACGCTGGACCGGTCGCATGACCGGTCTCGCCGCCCTGAACGACATGGATGCGCCGGCCTTCGAGGCGCTCCTCGGCAGCGTCTTCGAGCATGCGCCCTGGGTGGCTCGGGCCGCCTGGGCCCGGCGGCCCTTCGCCGGCATCGCGGATCTGCACGCGGCGATGATGGCGGCGGTGCGTGCCGCCCCCGTCGAAACCCGCCGCGCCTTCCTGAACGGCCATCCGGAACTCGCCGGGCCCGAGGCCCGCGCCCGCAGCCTCACCGCGGATTCCGCGAGCGAGCAGGGGAGTGCGGGCCTCGACCGCATGGGCGAGGCCGACGCGCAAGCCTTCGACCGCCTGAATGCCGCCTACCGGGCGCGTTTCGGCTTCCCGTTCATCATCGCCGTTCGGGGCCGGGGACGGGCCGAGATCCGGTCCATCTTCGAGGCTCGGCTCGGCCGGGATCCGGCGGTCGAGGAAGCGACCGCGCTGGAGGAGGTCGCCCAGATCACGCGGATGCGCCTGGACCGCCTGATCACGCCGTGAGACGACCCACGACGCGACGGTCCCGGAACCGGCTCGGGTCTCAGGCCTCGATCGCCGACCGGGCCTCCTTCACGGCCGCCTCGAAGGCGACGAAGGCCGTGGTCGCCTGATCCCAGGCCTGGCTGCGCACGTGGCGGATCAGGGCGGCTGCCTGTTCGCGGGCCTGCGCCAGCGGCCGCTCGATGGCGGTGGCGCGCGTCGAATCGGCGGGGATCCCCTCCGGCGGCGTGTCGGTCGAGCGCATCCCGACCAGGGTCGCCGCGATCGCGCGGCGCCAAGCCGCGCAATCCGCCGAAAGGCGGATCACTTGCTGATCCGCGCTGGTCCCGATCTGGCGATCGAGCAGGGTGCGCCCCAGATCCTCGATCCGACTCAACTGCGCCAGGGCATCACCGATCTCCCGGCGCGCCTTGTCGGTGCCTTCCGCGATGCGGCCGACATTCTGGGCGATGTCGCCGGTGGCCTGCATCTGCTGGCCGAGGATCTCCGAGGCCTCGCGCATCTGCGCCGCCACATTCGCCACGGCGCCACTCTCGGCCTCGACGCGGGCATTGGCCCGCATCATCGCGGAGGCGCCGGCCTCGACCGCGTTGCGGCTGCGGGTCACCGCGGCCTGCATCGCCGCCATCTCCTCGCGCAGGCCGCTGACCCGCGCCCGGATCTCGTCGGTCGCCTTGGCGGTCTGCGCCGACAGCGTCTTGACCTCCGCGGCGACCACCGCGAAGCCGCGGCCGGCCTCGCCGGCCCGTGCCGCCTCGATGGTGGCGTTGAGCGCCAGCAGATTGGTCTGGGCCGAGATCGCCGCGATGGTGCCGGCCATCTCCTCGATCCGCAGGGCGGCGGTCGAGAAGCTGTCGAGCCGGCTGCCGATCTCTTCAGTCCCCTCTTCGATCCCGCGCATGCCCTCGGTGGCGCGGTGAAGGTCGCCCACGCAGGTGACGATACCGGCCCGGGCCGTCTCGGCAGTCTCGGCCGCCGAGGAGGAGCGGGCGGCGATCTCCCCCGTCGTCGCGGCGAGTTCCTCGCTCGCTGCCGCGATCAAACGGGCCTGCTCGGCGGTGCCGGAGGCGTCGTGGGTCATCCAGCCGATGGAGGTCCCGGCGTCGGAGGCGGAGCCAGACAGGCGCGCCAGGAGCGACAACCACTCGCGATCGACGGTCGATTCGGGTTCGGGACGCAGAGGTTCCACGACCAGCGCCGCCGCCGGAATCGTGGACGGCGCAGGCGTTATGACCGGGGTTGCGACCGCGTCAGAAACGTGACGCTGCCGACGCAAACTGAACATGCGGGACACTCCGATATCCGAATCGAAGCGGACCCTCGCACAGAACCTTCAATCAATGGTGAAGGATAACCGGATCTGCCCGCCGCCGATATAGCACTCTGCGGAAGTGCAATCGGCGGCGCTGCCAGAGGTTGCGCCTCCAGATATGGATCTATCTGGAGGCGCAATGCTTCATTCGCCCGTCAGAGCGGCCTTGGTGCGCGACCACCAGCCCGCGCGCTTGGGACGGTCCGGATCGGCGGGCGGCGTCAGAACCACCGCCACGGGCTCCGCGGGGACCTCCGCCGGGCCAGCGGTCGCGGCGTCCGGCGCAGCGGCGGGCTCCCGGTCGGCCGGCGCAGGGGCTTCGGCTTCCGCCCTTCACACCGACTGTCTTCTGCACACCGACCCCGGCGGCCGCCTCGGCGCCGACGCTGGCCTTCGCTCCGAGCCCCTCCTTGCCGAAGGGGTTGAAGTTGACCTTGACGTCGGCCTTCGCTTCAGTCTTCGCCCGGGCAAAGACCTCGAGATCGTCCTTGATTTTGACGTCGCCAATCTTGACCTCGTGCGTGAGGTTCGCTTTGGCCGAGACTTCGGCCGATACGGAGGCCTTCACGGAGACGCCGTCGAAGCCCAGGCTCGCGCCCGCCTTCGCCCCCACCTCGCCGTGCGCGGTCGCACTGATGCTCTGCTTGGCTTCGATGTCGCCGGCCTTGAGCGTCTCCGAGTAACTCGCCTCGGCGTGCGCGAACAGCTTGGCCGCGGCCTCGACGCTCGTCGTCCCTCCCGTTCTGACGACCTCTGCCTTCGCCTCCGCGCCACCCTCCGCATAGGCCTTCTTGACCTCGGTATGAACGGCGTCACCCCCGAGGCCGGTCGTCTTGACGTGCTCGGTGCCGGCCTGGGCCCGGATAGACGCTTCGCGCGTGTGCTGCGACCCGTACACCGACGTGAAATCGATCACGTTGGTCGCAGTCTTGACCTGCGCGATGGTCTTGTCGACGTTCGTGGTCTTGCCGTCCACGGCCACGGTCTGGCTGATGCCGCCGGCGAGGACGTTCTCCCTAGAATCCTCGTGATACTGCTTCCGGTCCTTCGCATCCTGTTTCGCTACATCCAGCAGAATGTCGCGCCCGAGGTCCGTTACCTTCTCCAAGCCCTTGTCCTTGGCCAAGTTCTTCACCGCGTTGCGGTCATCCTGCTGAATCTTGTCCCGCGCAGCCTCGGGTTTGTTCACCTTCGCAAGCTTGTCCTCGGCGGTCTTGAGCGCCGCAGACTTGTCCGCCGCGGTCTTGGCTAGGTCGGCGATGCCGGGCTTCTCGCTCACGGACTGTGACCGCGCTTTGCCGTCGGCGGGCAGTTGCTCCGCGGTCTTTTGAGCCGTCACGCTGGTCGCGCGCTCCCGCGGCTTGCCGTCGGCGTCCTTGGCGCCGAGTGCCTTCTTGGCTGCGGACGCATCCGCCATCGCCTTGTCGACCGAGGCGTGATTGTCCTTGAGGGCTTGCTTGGCCTCGGCATATTTCTGCGCCGCGTTTTCGGCGCGACTCGATGCGGTCTCCAAGTCCTTCCCGGTCTTCGCGGCGGCGTCCTTGGCCGTGTTGCTTGCCACGACGGCTTTGACCAAAGCCTCGCGGGCCTCGCTCGTGGCGACGGTCGGTTGCGTGCCCTCCTTCTTCGCGGAGAGAACGTCATCGGTGGTCTTGAACCCCTCCGGGTGCGCGGTGGGCGTCGCCTGTGCGGCACTCTTCAACGCCTTATCGGCATCGGCCTGCGCCTTCTCGCTGTGCGCGGCTGCAGT
>NZ_BACT01000825.1:0-7077 GCF_000333255.1 Methylobacterium sp. B1
GGTGACGCAGCAGCAGACAGGCTCCTACAATCAGTCGACAGTCTCGGTCTTCGGCGATTCCAACACNGTCGGCACCCGGCAGGACGGCAGCGGCGCGGCCGCGACGATCACGGTCCGCGGCGACAACAACGCCATCTCGGCGCAGCAGCAGGGCAACAACGCCCTGCCGATCAGCATCACGCAAGTCGGCAACGGCGCCAACGTCTCGGTCACCCGGAGGTAACCCCATGCGCTTGTCCCGTCTCCTCGGGCCGCTCGTCTGCGGCACGGCTCTCCTTGCGGGCGTAGAGGCGCAGGCCAGCAGCCTCGTCTACCAGCCGATCAACCCGTCCTTCGGGGGAAGCCCCCTGAACGGCGCCTGGCTGCAGGCCGAGGCCGCCGCCCAGAACGACGCGCAACGGTCCGCCCAGCGCGACCAGCAGCTGTTCTCGGCGGCCCAGAGCAACGCCAACACCAAGACCCCCGGTCAGATTTTCGCCCAGCAGTTGCAGACGCAGATCTACAGCTCGCTGGCGAACCAGATCACCCAGGCCCTCTTCGGCGAGAACGCCCAGCAGAGTGGCAGCTACAGCTTCGGCGGATCCCAGGTCACGTTCCAGCGTCTGGGGACCAACATCCAGCTCCAGATCTTCGACGGCCAGTCGACCACCACCATCGTCGTCCCGGCGACGGCGGCGGCCGGCGGCAGCGCGATCGCCACGACGCCGCTCTCGGGCGCGCCCTGAAGCCGGGCGCAGGACGATGGAAACCGATCATCCTTGGCGGCCGGCTTCGCCGACCTGTGCCGCGCGAGCGGACGCGGCGGACCGGCGTGCGGACCGGAACGGAGACGGCGTTGCCCGTGCGTAGCCTTCTGAACAGCCTGGTCGGCGCCGTCATCCTGTGTGCGGGCCTCGCCGCCTGCGCCCCCTGGGAGCGGGAGCTGCTTGCCCAGGCCCCGGTGGTGACGCCGCCGTCGCCCACCGACCTCAATCTGGAGACGCTGCCGCCGCCGACTCGCCGGGTCGACATCGCGATCTACAGCTTCCCGGACCTCACCGGTCAGAACAAGCCGAACGACAACATCGCGGAATATTCCCGCGCGGTCACGCAGGGCGGGGGCGCCTTCGTGGTCGACGCCCTGCGGCGCGCCGGCCGCGGCCAGTGGTTCTCGGTGGTGGAGCGCACCGGTCTCGCCAATCTGCTGCAGGAGCGGCAGCTCATCCGGGCCACGCGCCAGGAATTCGAGGGCGTGGAGGCCAAGCCGCTGCCGCCGATCCGGTTCGCCGGCCTGATCGTGGAGGGCGGCATCATCGGCTACGATGCCAACACCGTCACGGGCGGCGCCGGCGCCAACCTTCTGGGCATCGGCGGCGACACCAAATACCGGCGCGACGAGGTGACGGTGGCGATGCGCATCGTCTCCGTGCAGAGCGGCGAGGTGCTCAACAGCGTCACGGTGACGAAGACGATCTACTCGGTCGCCCTCAACGCCAACGCGTACCGCTACGTGGCGGTGGCCAAGCTGCTGCAGGTCGAGGCGGGCGTGACCCGCAACGAGCCGACCCAGATGGCCGTCCGCGAGGCGATCGACCTCGCCGTCTACGCGACGATCATGGAAGGCACGCGCAAGAAGCTCTGGCGCTTCCGGGACCCGGTGCTCGGGACGCGCTTGGTCGACGCGTACCTCGCCCGCGACAAGCCGACGCCGCTCGAGGTTCCGGCCGCAGAGGCGCCGGTGGGGCCGGTGGGGCCCGTGGTGGTCAAGTCCTGAACCGCCATGCTGGAGCCCGTCGCACGCCCGCTCCGGTTCGGCCACCGCCGCAGGGGCGTGCGGGGGCCGCTCGCCCTCTGTCTCGTGCTGGCCGCCGCCCTGACCCCGATCATCGCGCCCCGGGCATCGAGCACCGCGCGTGCCCCGATGGCGCCGGATGCGGCCGACCTCACACCCTTCGCGCAAAGTGCGCCGCCGCCGATTGGGCCGGTGGCCAGCCTGGTCCGGTGGCCGGCGATCAGTCCGGCGATCAGTCCGGCCATGGCCGACCTTCTGGTCCTGGNATCGGGCGCGTTCCAGCCGATCGATGCCGCGTCGTTGCTGTTCTCGCGGGGTGATGGCGACCTGGACCGGCTGATCGCGACCGCGGCCGCGGCCAACGACCTGCCGCCCGACTTCTTCCTGCGCCTTCTGCGTCAGGAGAGCGGCCTCAATCCCTATGCGGTCAGTCCGGTCGGCGCACAGGGAATCGCCCAGTTCATGCCCGGGACCGCCGCCGAGCGCGGCCTGCGAAACCCGTTCGATCCCGTGGAGGCGATTCCGAAATCCGCCGAACTCCTGCGCGAGCACCGCGCGCGCTTCGGCAATCTCGGTTTGGCGGCCGCCGCGTACAATGCCGGCCCTCAGCGCGTGCGCGGATGGCTCGACGGCCGTTCGGGCATGCCCGCCGAGACGCGCGACTACGTGATCCGCATCACGGGCCGCCCCCTGGAGGAGTGGGCCCTGCAGAGCGGCCGGTCCCTGCCGGGGACGGCGCTGGCCTTCCTCGCCCCGCGCAGTCTCGGCTCTGCCTGGGCCGGCCGCGCCGACCCGCTCCTGCGTCCTGCGTCCCTGCTGGGGACCGAGCCGGTCTTGCGCGACGGGCCCGTGCCGTCGACGGCGCGCTCCGCCAGGACGAGGTCCCAGCGCCCGTCGGCACGGAGCCCGCAGCCGCGCTCCGAGCAGGCCCTCTGCGCGGTCCTGAACGGCGAAGGCCGCACCTGCCTCGTCCAGGCGGTCTATTGAGGGGGCGCGAGCTGCTCGATCCGGACCGCCTGGGCGGGCGTGGTCGGCTGGCGGCTCTGCCGAAGCCTGCGCCGCTTCCCGCGCCGTGATGCCCCCGCCGCCGGGATTGGGCCTGCCGCCTCAAGCAGGGACCGGTCGATCACCGGCGCCCGCTGAAACGCAGCCGGTCGCGGGCCGGGCGCGAGGCGCTGCCCCTCGTAGAGTTCGATGCAGTCCCGGAGGGCCGTCGGGTCGCGGATGAAGGTGCAGTCGTTCACGTTCGGCACCGGCGCGCCCTGCGCCGCAGCGGCGGTGATGCTCCCCGCGGCGGCGGCGGCGAACACAATCGTCCGCAGTGCAAATCCGGACATGGATGAACCTCACGGCCGTGCAGGCGAGTCGCCGCGTCGGCCTGAAACTACATTATTCAGCGTCTATCAGAACATTCACCTATCCTGCCAGTTCCGAAATTCTGATTTCGCTCGAACTCCAGAGGCCAGATCTGGGCCGCGGCCGCCGGTCGGGCGCGCGGCCGAGGCCCGCGCGACTTCGCCGCCCCGTTTCGCACCATCGACCGGCGCTCGGCGGACCGCCGCGCCACGTCGCCGAGGGGGCCATCTCCACATCCGCAAGTCATGTCGGCGAGACGGCCGGCTCCTGGTGGCCTGCAAGCGGCGGCACCTGGCGCAGGCGCCCCCTCGTCCGACCGATGCCTGCGGGACGGGCCTGATCGGCAATGGCACAGCGATCCGGTGGGATGTCGGTGAGGGCCGCTCAAGGCGATCCCCCGGAGCGCGGCAAGCTGCAGCGCCAAAAGGACTGCCCCTTCACGGGGGGCGGATCACTCTGCCGACGGCCCCGCGCAGCCCGCACGGTCCGCCTAAGGGATGGCGTCACAGTCCGCTGAGTGACGGTATCGGGTCGAACGCAGCCGTGCGCGCAGCCAATCAGGCCGCGTTCAGATTCTAGACGCCCGCCCGCGATGGCCCGCCCACCTGCCGCAGGGCCTCGCCGGCGATCATCGCGGCCGCAACCGCGACGTTGAGCGAGCGCAGGCCTGGCCGGATCGGCACCACGATCCGGGCATCGGCCGCCGCGTGCACCGCCTCCGGTACGCCGGCGGATTCGCGTCCCATCATCACGCAATCGTCCGGGCGGAAGGCGAAGTCCGTGTAGGGTAGGGCGCCCGCCGTGGTTGCGAGGACGAGCCGGATCCCGGCCTCGGCCCGCCACGCCGCGAAGGCCGCGAAGGAGCGGTGCCGCGTGATCGCCACGTGGTCGAGGTAGTCGAGCCCGGAGCGGCGCAGGTGCCGGTCGGAGACATCGAAGCCCGCGGGTTCCACGATCTCCACCGCGAGCCCCAGGCAGGCGGCCATGCGCAGCATCGTGCCGGTGTTCTGGGGAATGTCGGGCTGGTAGAGGGCGAGGCGGAGCATGGCGCCCGCCTTGTGCGGGGTGGGGCCCGCGCCGTCAAAGGCCCGCGCCGACGACGCACAGCCGGCAAACCGCTGCGGCGGCCCCCGCCGACGCCGAGACCGGGCGGAACTTAAGCCCCGCCAGAACCTTGAGGCGGCGCCACCCCATGTTCGGCCTCCGTCTGAAAGACCTGCTCCGATGCGCACCCCGCTCCTCGCCTCGGCCCTCCTGCTGGCCGGCCTCGCCACCGCCTCGGCGCAGACCGACGGCACCAAGCCGGACGGCGGCAGCGCCGCGACCCCGGTTCCCGGCGCACCCGCCACCATGGCCGACAACCTGCGCCCGACCTTCGTGGCTCAGACCCCCGACGACATGGTCGCCAGCAAGCTGATCGGCTCCAGCGTCGTCAACGGCGCCAACGAGACGATCGGGCAGATCGCCGATTTCGTCCTCGACCAGAAGGGCGCCGTGAAGGCCTGGATCATCGGGGTCGGCGGCTTCCTGGGGATCGGCTCGAAATACGTCGCGGTCGACCCGTCCGTGCTCAAGCTCGACCGCACCGACGGCAAGACCCTTCAGGCACGGATCGACACGACCAAGGACCAGCTCCGGGCGGCGCCGGAATACGTCTATCTCGGCAAGGAGCCGCCGAAGGGCGCCGCTCCGGCGAGCCCCGCGGGGGAGCCGGCGCAGAAGCCCTGACCGCGCCGACGGCGCGGGGCCGGGCGGCCGGCGGCACCGCGCCGGCTTGCCTCCGCGCGCCGTTGTGTGCTGTGCCGGCCTCCCCCGGAGGTCGGAACCCGTCCCATGCGCCGCGCCCTCGTCCCGCTTCTCGCCTTCTGCCTCGGCCTCGTGGGCCTCACCGGGGCGGCGGTGTTCGCGTTCCTGCCCGACAAGGCGCCGGTGGGCGTACCCGGCGTCGGCGGCCCGTTCACCCTCGTGAACCAGGACGGACGCACCGTCACCGAGCGCGATTTCGCCGGGGCCACCCATCTCGTGTTCTTCGGCTTCACCCACTGCCCGGATGTCTGCCCGACCACCCTGCAGCAGATCTCCGCCGTGCTGGCCGCCCTCGGGCCGAAGGGCCAGGCGATGCGGGTCGCCTTCATCACGGTGGATCCCGAGCGGGACGATCCGGCGAGCCTGAAGACCTACCTGTCGAGTTTCGATCCGCGCATCACCGGCCTCACCGGGACCCCCGAGCAGGTCACCGCCACCGAGAAGGCGTACCGGGCCTATGCCCGCAAGGTGCCGGCCAAGGACGGCGACTACACGATGGAGCATACCGCCCTGGTGTACATCATGGACGCGCAGAACCACTTCCTCGGCGCCCTCGACCTGACCCGGCCGGCCGACGAGGTCGCTGCGCAGCTCGCCAGGAAGATCTGAGCGCGGGGTGGTCCGGCCGGGGACGCGCTACAGCGTCATCCCGGCATGGAAGCGGTCGGGGGAGAGGGGCAGCAGGAACTGCACGCCGAAGCCGCCCTCGAAATAGCGGACCAGCCGCCCCGGCGTGCTGCCCACCGTGACGGCGGCGCCGAGAGGCAGCGGCACCGGGCAGGAGATCGCCACGCCCGACATCGAGATGTCGATGAGGCGTGCCCTGATCTCGCGGCCGCTCTCGACGCGCAGGATCACGGCCGTGTTGGTCGGGACGAGACGCTCGTGCGAGCGCCCCTCCGGCAGCCCCAGCATCTCTCGGTTGGCCAGCCAGGTGAGCTGGGAGGCGAGCTTGTCCCGCTTGCGCGGTGTGGCGTTGAGCTGGACCGCAAAGCCGTCCGCGCAGGGGCGGGCGATCACGCCTTCGATCCGGCCGATATGCTCCAGGTAGAGCACCACGCGTTCGCCGACTTCGCCCTGCACCGCGCAGGTCAGCCGCACGCCGCCCGGCGACATGTCCACCGTCTGGCAGGGGTACTCCCGACGATCGGCCAGCATGTAGCGGCCGAGCACGGCGACCCGCACGCGCTGGTGCCGGCGCTGGTCGGCCGCACCGCGCGCCGGCTCGGGGGGCGCCCCGCGTCGATCTGTTCCGGCGGTGGCCGCGACCGCGATCATTCCGAGATAGGTCCTACGCCGAGATAAAGGCCGGTACAGACTAAGCTCGGACTGTTACGAAACCCTTTTTTCCTGCTTCTGCGTGTTTCGGCCCTGTAGAAGCATTCACTATCGGACGTTGCCTCGACGGGCGCGATCGACTTTCGCCGTGACGGTGTTCTCGGATTCCCGCGCGGATCCGCTCGTGGCAGCGAGCGTCATCCCAGTGAATCTTTGAATGAATACAATCCTCAGGCGCGTCCGCCGGCGTGGACGAGGAGGTGGCCGTGGCGCACCGGTCCGGGATAGGTGGCGCTCGTGCGCACGGCGGTGCGGGCGGGCGGCCCCGCCTCGGGACGGCGGCTGGGCAGGATGCGCAGGGAGGTTGTCTCGGCTTCCATCAGCGGGCGCAGGCCGAGCCAGTGCGGCGCACCGTCGAGGCTCAGGGTGCCGAGGGCGCGGACCTGGGTCCGGCCGCGGTGGCGCAGGGGCAGGAGCAGGAGTTCGAGGTCCGCCGCCTCGCCGGCCGCATTCGTGCCGCGCAGGCCCGCCACGACGCCGAGCGTGTCGCTGGCGACGATCTCGACGATCCGCCAGGGATCCGGCGCCCGGGAGCCCCAGAGCCGGGCGAAGGGCTCACCCTTCAGCTCACGGCCATACAGGGCGCAGACCCGCGTCCCTGCGAGCCGGATCGTCGCGGAACGGGCGAGCATGTCGAGTTCCAAAATCAGGCTGTCGGCGAAAAGGTGCCGGATCTCGCCCCGCTCGATCTCGGCGCGCTCCGGAGCAACCCGCTCTCCGCGCAGGCGCTTCCAGTAGGCGTGGAGCATGCGGCTGGTGGGATGTTTCATCGGGGTCCCGATTCTCAACGCCTGTGGGTCATCCCC
>NZ_BACT01000824.1:0-317 GCF_000333255.1 Methylobacterium sp. B1
CCGAATCGAACAGCGCGAACCCCTCGGAGCTGCTCTCGATAGCCTCGATGAGCTTGTGCCTGGCGACGCCGTCCTCGGGCGATCCGGCTGTCCGGATCGCGGCCCCCAGCGCATCCGCAGACGTCTCGAACGGGGACCCGGCCGGCGTGTGAGACATGGCTCGGACCACCCTGACAACGACGCTTCGAGGGCGCCGCGGCTTGCCGCGTGAGGCCGGACACACGCGTTGTCCGAAGCCTGGCTATTCATTATTCGACACCGTTACATGGTCCAATTGTCGGATCAAGCGGCGTCAGAACTGCTGTCGCGTTGCGGTG
>NZ_BACT01000823.1:0-2536 GCF_000333255.1 Methylobacterium sp. B1
GCCGAACCGAAGGAGGTTCCGGCCCCCGGCTGCGGTCCCGGCGCTCCCGCGGGCGGAGCCGCTCGCGCCGTTCTCCGGGTCGCCGCGGCCGGCTGCCGAGCCGGGCGATGCCGGCGCGCCGCGGAGTGCACCGGCTCCGGCCACGGCCGACAAGCCGGCGCCGCGCAAGCCCGCCGCGGATCATACGGGGCAGGGCACCATCCTGCTCGTGGAGGACGAGGATCCCGTCCGGGCGGTCAACAGTCGCGCCCTCTCGGCCCGCGGCTACACGGTCCTGGAGGCGGCCTCCGGCCTCGAGGCCCTGGCGATCGTCCGCGAGGGCACCCAGCCGATCGACCTCGTCGTCTCCGACGTCGTCATGCCCGAGATGGACGGCCCGACCCTGCTGCGGGAGGTGCGCAAGCATCAGCCCGACCTGAAGGTGATCTTCGTCTCCGGCTACGCCGAGGACGCCTTCCGCAAGAACCTGCCGGAGGGGGAGACCTTCAACTTCCTGCCGAAGCCCTTCAGTCTGAAGCAGCTCGTCGAGACCGTGAAGAAGACGATGGCCGATTGAACGGCGTCGATGGCGTCGTCGATGGCAGCGTCCCGGCCCTTCCCTGCGAAATCCGGCATCCGGTGCCGCCCACCGTGTTCAGACCCTGAACGGAGTGCGGCACCGGATCCCGGGCATGCCCCGACGGATCGGCGCGCCGGAGGCCGCGGTTCGCCCTGAACCGCATCGGTGGCGTCGGCAGGCTATGCACAACCCACGGTACCGCCCTTGTCGAAATAGAACAAAACAGGTACATGAAGGCGGTGGCGACGCGCGTTGTGAACTGCGTCCAACCCCTTCATAAGGAGCCCGCCAGATGGCCCAGCCCGCATTGAAAGTGGTCGACATGCCCCCCGTGGACAAGGACAAGTCCAAGGCCATTGACGCCGCCCTGGCTCAGATCGAGCGCGCCTTCGGCAAGGGCTCGATCATGCGGCTCGGCAAGAACGACAAGGTTCAGGAGGTCGAGACCGTCTCGACCGGATCGCTGGGCCTCGACATCGCCCTCGGCGTCGGCGGCCTCCCGCGCGGCCGGGTGATCGAGATCTACGGCCCGGAATCGTCCGGCAAGACGACGCTGGCGCTCCACACCATCGCGGAGGCCCAGAAGAAGGGCGGCGTCTGCGCCTTCGTGGATGCCGAGCACGCCCTCGATCCGGTCTATGCCCGCAAGCTCGGCGTCAACCTCGACGACCTGCTGATCTCGCAGCCCGATACCGGCGAGCAGGCCCTGGAGATCACCGACACGCTGGTGCGCTCCGGCGCCATCGACGTGCTGGTGGTCGACTCGGTGGCCGCGCTGACCCCGCGCGCCGAGATCGAGGGCGAGATGGGCGAGAGCCAGCCGGGCCTTCAGGCCGTCTGATGAGCCAGGCCCTGCGCAAGCTGACCGGCTCGATCTCGCGCTCGAACTGCATGGTCATCTTCATCAACCAGATCCGGATGAAGATCGGCGTGATGTACGGCAGCCCCGAGACCACCACGGGCGGCAACGCCCTGAAGTTCTACGCCTCGGTGCGCCTCGACATCCGCCGCATCTCGACCCTGAAGGATCGCGACGAGGCGATCGGCAACCAGGTCCGCGTCAAGGTGGTGAAGAACAAGGTCGCGCCGCCGTTCAAGCAGGTCGAGTTCGACATCATGTTCGGCGAGGGCGTGTCGAAGGTCGGCGAGCTGATCGACCTCGGCGTGAAGGCCGGCATCGTCGAGAAGTCAGGCGCGTGGTTCTCGTATAACAGCCAGCGCCTCGGCCAGGGCCGCGAGAACGCGAAGGGCTTCCTGCGCGACAACCCGAAGATCGCCGCCGAGATCGAGGGCTCAATCCGGCAGAATTCCGGCTTGGTCGCCGAGAAGATCCTGGAAAACGCGACCCCGACCGCCGACGATCTCGACGAGGGCGAAGCCTGATCCGAAGACCGGGCGGTGGACCAAGTCCGGCGCCCGATCCCTTGAGACCGAGCCCCATGGCGATCGCAGGATCGCCATGGGGTTTTGTTTTGGGCCCAAGGCACCGATCGATAGCGGAATACGAAAGAAGCGGACGTCCAGACTCGGCCGCGGCCTCAGAGATCCTCGACGCAGAGTTGGGGCACCACCAAACAGGCACGCCCCCAACCCGTATGCGACGCCACCGCGGCGAGCGGCGGTCCCGACAGAGACGTCCGCGCTTCACGTCGGCGCCTGCACACGCATTCAGATCGCAGGATGCCGAAACGACGAAGCCCGGCACGAATCCGGCTCTTACGAGTCGAATTGCGTCCGGGCGTTCGTCGAACCGGTCATGCCGCGACCCAGGAATGGACCCGTCTCGGGGGCCATCCCGCAGCGTCGCGGGCCGGGATCAGGCGGATGCGGAGACCGCAGCCGCCGGGATCCCAGGATCAGGCGGCCTCGCCGGCCTCGGCCTGGGCGGCGTCGCGGATCCGCTCGGCACCTCCACCCCGCCGGCCAAGGGCGGCATGTCCGTTCTGAAGCGCGGCTACCTGAACGTCACGCTGAACG
>NZ_BACT01000822.1:0-1940 GCF_000333255.1 Methylobacterium sp. B1
GCACGGGCTCGATCGACCGTCCGAGCAGCGGGGCCGGGTCGGCCTGCTCCTCGTGCTCGCCGGGCTGCTGGTCGGCGCCGCCATCGGCCTGTCTTTCGTGGCCAACGAGCAGGCCCAGTCGCTGATCGTCTGGCTGCTGGCCCTGCTGGCCATGGCGGGCGTGTTCTTCCTGTTCGCCCTCGCCATCGGGGCGCTCCAGCTCAGCGGCAGCGCGGCCCGGGACGACATCACCAAGGGGATCGTCGACGCCTCCCCGGACGGCAAGCTGGTCGTAGAGGAGGGGGGCCGGCTGATCTACGCCAACGAGGCCTATCTGCGGATCGCCAGCGGCGACACGTTCTCGAACCTCGTGCCGGTTGAGCGCATCCTCGTCGGCTCTCCGGAGGTCTCCGAGGCGGTCTACCGCCTGTCGCAGGCCTCGCGCGATGCCAGGGCCCATACCGAGGAAGTCCGGATGTCGCCGCCCCTCGGGCCGACGGTCGGCGAGCGCGGCTTCGGGTGGTACCGCGTCTCGGTGCGGCCCCTCGCGCGTCCGCGCCGGGCGGCCTCGCTCTGGACGGTGGCCGACATCACCGCCGAGCGCGAGCGGCAGGAGAACGTCTTCCAGGAACTCCAGCACGCCATCGACTACCTCGACCACGCCCCGGCGGGCTTCCTGTCGATCGATCCGGCCGGCGCCATCGTCTACATGAACGCGACGCTCGCCGCCTGGCTGGGCTACGATCTCGCCAGCGTCGGCCCCGGCGGGCCGCATCTCACCGAGATCGCCCCGGAGGCGGATGTTCTCGTGCGCACCGCCGGCCTGCCGGGCGAGGTCCGCACCGACCGCTTCGACCTCGACCTGCGCCGCCGCAACGGCCACACCCTGCCGGTGCGGCTCTACCACCGGGTCGCCTTCGGCAAGGACGGCAAGCCCGGCTCGTCGCGGACCTTCGTGATCAACCGCTCGGCCGGGGCCGAGACCGACGAGCCGCAGCGCGCCGCCGAGGTGCGCCTCGCCCGCTTCCTCAACAACTCGCCGATCGCGATCGCGACCCTCGACCGGACCGGCTGCATCGCCCGGGCCAACGCCTCGTTCACCCGGCTGTTCGGCACGGTGCCGCGCCAGGCCGATGACGGCGCCTTCGACGGTGACGGCGCGACCCGGGTCGAGCCGAACGTCGCCGATTCCGTGGCCGACCGGACCGCCCTGGAAGCCGGGCTCGCCCGGGCGGCGAGCGGTCGGACCGATCCGGAACCCATCGAGGTCCAGCTGACCGGGCCCGGCGGCCGCTCGGCCCGGGTCTGGCTCAGCCCCGCCGACGGCGGCGATCCGGGGCAGCAGACCGACGAGGCCGAGCGGGTGATCCTGTACGCCCTCGACACGACGGCGCAGCGGCAACTGGAGCAGCAGGTCGCCCAGGCCCAGAAGATGAACGCGGTCGGCCAGCTCGCGGGCGGCATCGCGCACGACTTCAACAACGTGCTGCAGGCGATCATCGGGTACTCGGACCTGCTGCTGGCGAGCCATCGGCCGACCGACCCGGCCTTCCAGGACATCATGCAGATCAAGCAGAACGCCAACCGGGCGGCGGGCCTCGTCCGCCAGCTCCTGGCGTTCTCCCGGCGGCAGACCCTGCGTCCGGAGGTGATGAATGTCGGAGAGGCGCTCTCCGAACTCACCCTCCTGCTCAAGCGCCTGCTCGGCGAGCGGGTCGCCCTGGAGCTGAAGCACGGCCGCGAGGTCTGGCCCGTGAAGGCCGACGTCAACCAGTTCGAGCAGGTGATCGTCAATCTCGCGGTCAACGCCCGCGACGCCATGCCGGAGGGCGGCAAGCTGATGATCCGGACGGAGAACGTCTTGGATCCGGGGGCGGCCTCCGATGCGGAGGGACGCGGCGGGGCGCCGGCCGGCGACCACGTGCTGATCGAGGTGCGCGACACCGGCCAGGGCATCCCCC
>NZ_BACT01000821.1:0-7352 GCF_000333255.1 Methylobacterium sp. B1
AGGCCTACACCCTGGCCGCCGCCCGGCGGTGGCCGGGGATTTCGGCAAGGAGGCGATCGACAACCTCCTCAAGTTCATGGAGGACAACCGCGACCGGATCATCGTGATCGTCGCCGGCTACACCAACGACATGCGCCGGTTCATCGACCGAATCCGGGGCTTGCCAGCCGCTTCACCAAGACCGTCGAGTTCCCGCCCTACAGCCCGCCGGAACTCGCCGAGATCCTGAAGCGCATGGCGGCCGGCCAGGGCTTCGTCATGCCGGAGGGGTTCGAGAAGGACCTCGCGGCCTATGTCGGCGCCCGGTCCAAGGCCGAGGACTGGGCCAATGCCCGCGAGATGCGCACGGTGCTGGAGAAGGCCCGCCAGGCGCAGGCGCTGCGCCTCGCCGCCAGCCCCGGCGGCGACATCAACCGGCTCGAGCCCGCCGACATCGCCGCGGCCCTCGGCCGCCAGGCCGGCGGCGCGGTCGACATGGACGCCGCCCGGAAGGTCATGGCCCGCCTCGACGCGATGATCGGGCTCGCGCCGGTCAAGGAGCAGGTGAAGACCGTGGCGGCGCGGGTGCTGGTCGATGCCCGGCGCCGCGCCGAGGGCATCGAGGTCGGCGCGGTGAGCCAGCACATGGTGTTCACCGGCCCGCCCGGCGTCGGCAAGACCGAGGTGGCGCGCATCATGGGCGACATCTTCCGGGCGCTCGGCGTCCTGCGGAAGGGGCACGTGGTCGAGGTCGACCGGGCCGGGCTGGTGGCGGGCTATGTCGGCCAGACCGCGGCCAAGACCCTGGAGCGCTGCCGCGAGGCCCTCGACGGCATCCTGTTCATCGACGAGGCCTACACCCTGGCCGAGGGCGGCGGGGGCGGGGGCGACTTCGGCAAGGAGGCGATCGACACCCTCCTCAAGTTCATGGAGGACAACCGCGACCGGATCATCGTGATCGTCGCTGGCTACACCGGCGACATGGCCCGGTTCATCGACACGAATCCCGGGCCTCGCGGCCGCTTTCACCAGACCGTCGAATTCCGGCCTACGATCCTTACGACCTCGTCGAGATCCTGCGCCTGATGGCGTCGCGGCAATCCTTCCGGCTGCCGCCGCGCTTCGAGACCCTGCTGATCCCGTGGGTCGAGCAGCGCGCGCAGCGGCACGACTGGGCGAATGCCCGCGCGATGCGCACCCTCCTGGAGCGCCTGCGCGAGGCCCAGGCGATGCGGCTCGCCAGCGATCCCCTGGGCGATTACGGCCAGTTCGAGCTCGTGGATTTCGAGCGGGCGCTCGGCGGCGGCGCCCCGCGCCCCGCCGCATTGTCGTGACGGCCCGGGAGCCGTCGCGGCCATGAGCATCGCACGCGAGGACTGGCTGCGCGCGCACGCGACCCTCTGGTACGACGATCGCCGCTACCGCCTGGCCTGGCTCGCCCTGCCGCAGGCCGTGACCTGCGCGGTGGCGGGCCTGTGCATGGCGCTGGCCGCGCAGGGCGTCTGGGGTCAGCCGGCCACCGCCTCGAAGGCGCGGATCGCCGAGCTGAGCGCCCTGCGCGACCGGGCCGGCAAGGACGGCGACCGCACGGCGTTCGACGCGCTGACCGCCGCGGCCACCCGGGGCCAGATCGACGCCGCGACCAAGCTCGGGACGCTCTACGACCCGCTGACCGCCGCCTACTTCCCCAGCAAGCCCGCGCCGAACGATTTCGCCCGGGCGGCCGCCCTCTACGGACCGGGCGCCGCGATCGGCGACCTCCTGGCGGTCGCGCGCCTCGCGGATGTGCTGCTCGATCCGGCCAACCCCAACCGCGACCTCCGGCGCGGCTGCCGCCTCGCCCAGACCTGGTTCGACGATCCCGAGACGCTCGAGCGCACGATCACCGGCGAGGAGCGGCTCACCGTCAAGCTCGCCACCTGCTACGTCGAGCCCGAGAGCGGCCTGCCGCAGGACCCGGTCCGGGCCGGGGGGCTGGTGACCGCGGTGCTGTGGCGCAAGCACCGGCCGACGATGGACGCCTTCATCAACAATCTCGGCCAGCAGAACCCCGCCCTGGTGTCGGGCCTCCAGCGGCATCTGGCCGAGCAGCGCCGCTATATCGGCCCCGTGGACGGGCGGCCCAATCCCGGGATCATCACGGCCCTCCAGGTGGAGGCGGGGATCACCAACACGGTCGCGACCCCGCGGCCCGAGCCGCGGCGGATGGCGCCCAAGGGCCCGGATCCGGAGGTGATCGCCCTCGCGACCGCCGCCCGGGCCGGCGACCGGCGGAAGCTGGCCGAGCTCAAGGGCCGGGCCGATGCCGGGGACGCGGACGCGCTCACCGCCTATGCGCGCCTGTTCAACCCGGTGATGAACAAGGGCGACGTCTTCGCGCCGGACGCGCAGGTCGCCGTGGCCGCCTACGAGCGCGCCGCGGCCGCCGGGCACGGCATGGCGGCGGGCGAGGCCGCGGTGCTCTACGATTCCGGCTACGGCAACGTCGCCAAGGATCCCCGGAAGGCCGCGGCCCTCGCCCTGCGGGGCATCGACCTCAAGGACGACCAGATCACCTTCTGGCTGCTGTTCCCCGAGGCGGGGCACTGGAGCGACGGGTTCTGGGGCGCCCTTCAGGCCGAACTGACCACCCGCGGCTTCTACACGCTCCCGGTCGAGAACACGCGCAATCCGGCGGTCATCACGGCCCTGCGCGCCTACATGAAAGCCAAGTCATGAGCGGCGTCTTGATCGGGACCGACCGGCTCCGGGCGCACGCGACGCTCTGGTACGCGGATGCGCGCTACCGCCTCGCCTGGCTGGTCCTGCCCCAGGCCGCGGTCGCGCTCCTGGCCGGCCTCGCCCTCGCGCTGCTGAAGCCCGCGGGCGAGTGGGGCAAGCCCGCCGACAGCAAGGAGAACGAGAAGCTCTATCTCGATCTGCTCGACAAGGCCGGCAAGGACGGCGACAGGGCCGCCTTCGAGAAGCTCAAGGCGGGTGCCGAGGCCGGCGACGTCAGCGCCCGCTCGTTCATGGGCGCCCTCTACAATCCCGAATGGGCCGCGCTCTACGTCAAGAATCCCGTCAAGCCCGACGCCGCCAAGGCCCTGACCTACTACCAGAAGCCCGCCGACCTCGGCTTCCCCGGGGCCCAGCGCGGCATGACCGAGCTCCTGCTCAACAGAGGCCGCGGCCAATACGATCTCAAGCGGGGCTGCCGCTACGGGCTGGCCTTCCACGCGAACCCGGTCGCCGCCCGGAACGCCTATCTCGATTCCTGGTCGACGCTCTACTGGATCGCCGGCTGCTACACCGATGCCGAGAGCGGCGTCCCGCGCGATCCGCAGAAGGCCGCCGATCTCTACATGGACACGGTGGCGGCCAAGCTGCCGCTGGCGGTCACCACCTTCACGGACGAGCTCGGCCGCCAGCCCCCCGACCTCGTGGCGGCGATCCAGCGCAATCTCGCGAAGCGCGGCTTCTACACGGGCCCCGCCGACGGGTCGGCGACGCCGCAGACGCGCGCGGCCGTGCAGGCGCTGGCCGGCAGGGCCGCCGGCCCGCAGACCAATCCGGGGACCGGCAATCCAGGGGCGGGCAATTCCGGGGCTGGCAATTCCGGGGCGGGCAATTCCGGCCCCGGAAAGCCGGGCACGCCGCCGCCCGCGACACCCCCCGCCTCCGCGCCGAGCGTCGAGGCGTTGATGGCGCTGTTCAAGAGCGCGACCACCAACGCCGCCGACGAGGCGAAGCTCAGGAGCCTGGCGGAGAGCGGGGTCTCGGTGGCGCAGTATCTCTACGCGCTGCTCCTGTCGCCGGCGAACACGGAGCAGCGGATCACCGCCCCCGACGGCCTCTTGGCGCGGCGGTATCTGGAGCGCCTCGCGGGCGAGGCCTCCTTCGCCCCCGCGGCGGCCTCGGCGGCGTTCCTGTTCGATATCGGCGGCGCCGGCCTGCAGCGGGATCCCGGCAAGGCGGCCGACATGACGATCCGCGCCCTCGAACTCAAGTCCACCGAGATCCTGCAGAACCTCGAGCAGGACAAATGGGGCGTCGGCTTCTGGGCCGCGCTCCAGCAACGCCTCGCCGACCGGAATCTCTACCAGGGCCGCGTCGTCGACCAGCGCAACGACCGCACCATCCAGGCGGCCCGCCGCCTCCTCGGCAATCCATAGGAGACGGCCATGGCCCCCCGCCGCCGTTCGAATCCTGCGCGGTTCCCGGCCCCTCGGGCCGGGCGCCGCCTCGCCCTCTTCGCCGCCGCCCTGTCGGCCGGCCTCCTCCTGCCCGCCGCCGCGCAGGCGCAGATCAAGGTCCGCAAGGCCGATTGCTTCTTCGCGGCCGACAGCAGGACCGTCATCGACGGGGTCTGCGAGTTCCTGACCGATGCGCGCAGCTACGGCGTGGGCGGGTTCCGTCTCGCCACCTACGACAACGGCTACCTGCGCGACGGCGTGGTCGTGTCGGTGACGGCGCCGGGCCGGGGCACGGCCACCTGGAACCGGGAGCCCGGCGGCAAGCCCGAGGACGGCCCCTCCGACGGCGTCACGTCGGAGGGCGCCTGCTGGACCGGGTCCCGGAGCCGGGTCTGCGCCTGGAAGGTCGGCGAGGGCCGCCCCGGCTTCGGCGGGGCTCCCGCGGCGGCGCCTGAGGCCGGCGCGCCGCGGGCCGCCGATTGCTACCTCGAGGTCGCCGGCGATGTCCGCCTCGACGGAGCCTGCCAGTTCCGGGCGGAGACCGGGCAGACCGGTGCCCGCGGCTTCGAGATCCGCTCCTATTCCGGGAGCAAGCTCGACGTCGTGGCGCAGCTCGTCCGCGACCCGCAGAACCCGCTGAAAGCCACCGCCTTCTGGAACGGGTCGTCCGGTGGCCTGCGCGCCGCCGAATCCCTCGGCGCCCTGTCCCCGAGCGGCCCCTGCTGGGACAATGACGGCGTCCGTCTCTGCGTCTGGCAGCCCGGCCAGCCTCGCGGCGGCTGGGACCGGCGGGACGGCGGGACCGCGCCTTCCCGCGATCGGCCCGCCGAAGCGCGGGCTCCGGCCCCGCCCGACACGCCGCCGCCGCCGTCGCAGTCACCGTCTCCACCGCCCGCGCCCCGTGACACCGCGGAGGCGCGGGACCCGCCGCCGGGCACGTTCCTGAAGCTGTCCTTCAAGGGCCGCTGCGAATCCCTGGTGATGGACGGGGAGGATCTCACCGCCCTCTGCGCCTCGGGTGCGGTGAACACCTCCGTCGTCGGGAGCCCGAAGGCCGGGTTCATCTTCGGCACCACCGACGGCAAGGCCATGGCGTTCCTGGCCTCGGCGAAGGGCCTCGTCGCGGGCGGCACCCTGCGCCAGCCCATCGACGAGCTGATGTACGCCGAGCGCGACCAGTCCACCATCAAGGTGAAGGGCACCTGCGAGTTGCCCAACCCGATGGGCGGCCCGGTGGTCATCACGTGCAACGCCCAGTCGACGAACAGCACCTACGCGGTCCGGTTCCGCACCGATGGCGGCAAGCCGGTCCTGGAGCGCTCCGACCCGAAGTGAGCGTCCCGCCCGCGGTCCACGACCGCCCGTCCCGCAGGCCGAGGAGGAGTCCCATGGCACACAGCGTCCCGAAGTCGAGAGCGGCCGGGGTCGTGCGGCCTGGGCGGCCCGGCTTCGGCTTCCTCTTCGGCCTCCTCGGCCTCCTCGGGCTCTGCCTCGCGGGGCCGGCGCTCGCCGGATCCACGAGCGTGACCGCGCGCCCCGGACAGCGGATCCGCCTCGACGGCTACGCCACCCACGAGACCCGGCCGGGCTGCCCGTCGGTTCCGGCGGCCGCGGTCGAACTGGTCACGCCGCCCCGCGGCGGACGGATCGAGCAGCGGCGCGAATTCCTGGTCCTCGGCCGGAACACCGACGGCACCCCGTCGCGGGACGGCTGCCAGGATGTCGAGCGGGACGCGCGGGCGCTCTACTACACGGCCCGGCCCGATTTCTCCGGCCTGGACACGGTGTCGGTGATCGTCACCTTCGTCACCGGCGAGGAGGCGACCTACACCTACAGGATCACGGTGCCCGAGGGCGAAGGCCGGCGGGCGCCGGCGGTGTCCCAGGCACCCGCCCCCCGCGACGCGGGCCTCTCGCGGCCGGCCCCGACGGCGCGCGCCGCCCCGGCTGAGCGAGCGGCTCCGGCTCCGGCGCCCCAGGAGGCCAGCACCGGCGACTTCCTGCGCGACGCGGTCCGCGGCGCGGTCCCGGCCGGCCGGCCGGCACCGGCTTCGCCGCCCCCGAAGGCTGCAGAGGCCGCAGCGCCCGTATCCGGCACGCCCGCACCGCCCGCGCTGCCGCCACAGCAGTTGGCAGCGCCGCGCCCGCCCGCCGCGCCGCAGCTCTGACGCGCCGCGGACGGTCAGCCCTGCGGCGGAGGCCGCGCCCCCCATCGCCAAGCCGAGGACGAGTCCCGTGCATCAGCGCCTTCCGAACGCTCCCCGATCCGCAGCACCGACCCGACCGCGGCGGCGCACCGGCGCCGGCGTCCTGGCCCTCGGGTCGGCGCTCGGCTCAGCGCTCTGCCTGCCGCTCTGCCTCGCCCTGCCGGCCCGGGCGGAGGTGGAGAACAAGACCGCGCGCCCCGGCCAGCGGATCTTCCTCCAGGGCTTCACCTACTACTTCGCCACGCAGGGGTGCCGCTCGCGCGCGGCCACGATCGAACTCGTCAGGCCGCCGCGCGGCGGGCGCATCGAGCAGCGGCGGGAATTCCGGATCCTCAGCGGCAAGGTCGACGAGACCGGGGCGCAGATCCGACAGCCGGACGGCTGCGAGGACGCCAAGAAGGATGCGATGTCGCTCTACTACACGGCACGCACCGACTTCTCCGGCCTCGACACCCTGTCGGTCGCCGTCACCTTCGGGGACGGGTCCACGGTGCCGTACACGTTCCGGATCACCGTGCCGCCGGGCGAGCCCCGCCGGGCCCCGGCGGTGTCGCAGGTGCCGGTGCCGCGCGACGGCGGCAGCGGCCAGGTCGCACCGGCGGCCCGGGCGGCGCCGGCTCCGACGTCCCGGGAGGCCAGCACCGGTGATTTCCTGCGCGACACGGTCCGCGGCTCGGTCGCGGCCCCACAGCCGGCGCCGGTCGCGGAGCCATCGAAGGCTGAGGTGGCCGCGTCCGGCGCGCCGCCGCGGACCGAGCCCCCGGCACCGCGCGCGATGACGCCGCCGCCGCGCCCCCGCGCACCGGCCGCGCCGCAGCTCTGAGAATCTGCGGGGCCGGCGAAAGCAGATCGCCTGCACCCGTACGAAGCGACGCTTGACCGGGGCTCGATTTCACAGGTCCGGCAGGTCCACGGCGGAACGATGTGAGGACGCCCCATGGGATCGATGCGGACCGCGTTCGTCTATTCGGCCATCCTGTCGACGCTCTCG
>NZ_BACT01000820.1:0-2235 GCF_000333255.1 Methylobacterium sp. B1
GGCTGGGGATGAGCCGTTCGGTGATGCGCCGCATGCCCTCGCGGAACAGCGCGATGATCGTCGGCGACGATGAGGGTCTCGCGCGCGGAGCCGTTCATTCCACTCCCGATCGCAGCATCGGAATCTTTCCCCACGACGTCCCCAGCACAGGGCCATGCCGGATGAAATCCAGGCCCTGTCAAGGGTGCGACGATAGGTCAGATACACTAGTAGACCGGTTTTTTCCGCATGCCTAGAAGTCAGCCCGTCATGATGACAGGCATCGGCCGCCGGTTCTTTTGAATCTTTCCAAAAACATCAAGGCTGTTTGTCCTGTCGTGCGTGCCGATGCGGCGCACGAATTACGTCGTTCCATGTTCGGGGGCCTGCTGGATGTCGGAAGTCGAGCGCCAGAATGCTGAGCGGCAGGCTCAGGACAGGCTGTCCGGTCCCCACGCGGCCCCGAGCCCGGCGGCATCCGCCAAGCCGGCCCTGTCGCCGAGCCTCATCGCGATCGTGGGCGGGCTGGTGGCAGCGGGCGCCGTCGCGGGCGTGCTGCTCTCGGGCGGCGGCGAGACCGCCGGGACGGCCGAGCGGCCGGCCCTGAACCTCGTCAAGACGGGCGCGATCGACAAGGCCGCCGAAACCCTGCCCGCCGACGAGAAGGACAAGATCGTCGCCGAAGCCAAGGCCTGCCGGGCGCCCCTGGGCCTGATGCGCCTGTCGAAGACGAAGGCCGATGCCGGCGGCGTGGTGCGCATCCGCGCCGGGAACTACCTGTCGCCGGCCTTCAACATCACCGACGGGCCGATCAACATCGCGGTCCCGTTCCCGGCCCCCTACGAGGCCGGCAAGGGCGAGATCGTCATCGAGGGCGCCGCCAAGGACGTGTTCGTCGAGCTGACCCCGGGTTTGACGGTCGATACCACCGCGGGCGTCAAGCGGATCCCCGTGATCTGGAACACCAGCAAGCCCTGCGGAGGCTGACGGATGTCGAAATCCGCCATCCTCCCCTTCGTCGTCTCCGGCCTCGTGGTCGCGGTCCTCACGCCGCTCCTGCTGAGCACCGATTACGGCCCGGTCGCCTGGTGGAACGCCGCCGGAGCGGAGCTGCGGTGGAGGGCGGCGATCGGGATCGCCGTCGCCCTGCTGGCGGCGCTGGGCCTCGCCGCGACCGCGACGGCCGCCCGCAAGGCGGAGGCCGGCCTCGGGCAGCCGGCCGGGGGCCTGCTCGCCCTGCCGCGCCTGATCGTGGCGCCGCGCCGGGTCGTGGAGGCCCGGTCTCCCGAGGCCGTGATCGCGAATCTGGAGAACATGGTCGGGCTCGCGCCGGTCAAGCGCGAGGTCAACGCCCTGATCGCGCGGCTGGAACTGGAGCAGCGGCGGCGCGCCGAGGGCCTGCCGGTGGCGGCGATCAGCCAGCACATGGTGTTCACCGGGCCTCCCGGCGTCGGCAAGACCGAGGTCGCCCGGGCGATCGGCGAGATCTACCGGTCCCTCGAGGTGCTGCGCCGCGGGCATCTCGTGGAGGTCGACCGCGCGGCCCTGGTGGCGGGCTATGTCGGCCAGACCGCAGCCAAGACCCTGGAGAAGTGCCACGAGGCCCTCGACGGCATCCTGTTCATCGACGAGGCCTACACCCTGGCCGCCGGCGGCGGCGGCGGGGGCGACTTCGGCAAGGAGGCGATCGACACCCTCCTCAAGTTCATGGAGGACAACCGCGACCGGATCATCGTGATCGTCGCCGGCTACACCAACGACATGCGCCGGTTCATCGACACCAATCCGGGACTGGCCGGCCGCTTCACCAAGACCGTCGAATTCCCGCCCTACAGCCCGAAGGATCTCTGCGAGATCCTGAAGCGCATGGCGGCCCGGCAGCAATTCGCGCTCCCCGAGGGGTTCGAGGCGGCGCTCACCCCCTGGCTCGCGCAGCGGTCCCGCGCCGAGGACTGGTCGAACGCCCGCGAGATGCGGACCCTCCTGGAGAAGGCCCGCGAGGCCCAGGCCGCCCGGGTCGCCCTGCAGGGCGGCGACCTGCGCCGCCTGGAGATCGTCGATCTGCTCCGCGCCACCGGCGAGGACGCCTGACGGCGAGACGATCGCGGGACGCCCCGCGCCCGTTCAGCACCACGGCCAGCACCAAGGTTTGTCACGTCCATGGAACGCCTCGACAAGCATCCGGTCGCGCTCTTCGCGGTCATCGTGCTGGGTGCCACTGGCCTGCTGGTCGCCCTGCGGCCGGACCTGGCTCGG
>NZ_BACT01000819.1:0-7665 GCF_000333255.1 Methylobacterium sp. B1
CGCCATGTCCGCCGGACGATCAGCGCGACCCTGCCGGCCCGCGCGCCGAACCTCTTCTTTCCTGGACATCCCCTCGCGGGACGCCGCCCAGTTCCGCGAGTTCCTGGCGCGCGCCGCCCCGAACGGGAAGATCGAGGACGTGCCGATGATGCGCGGCCGGATCGTCGCCCTGAACGGCGTGCCGGCCAGCAAGATCCGGCCCCCGGAGGATGCCGCCTGGGTGCTCGACGGCGACCGGGGCATCACCTACGCCGACACGGTGCCGGAGGGCTCGAGCCTCACCGAAGGCGCGTGGTGGAGCGCCGAGCAGGGCGCCAAGCCGCTGGTCTCCTTCGAGGCCGACCTCGCCCGCCAGCTCGGCCTCAAGCTCGGCGACACCGTGACGGTGAACGTGCTCGGCCGCGACCTCACCGCGACGATCTTCAACCTGCGCCGGGTGGAGTGGCGCAATCTCGGCATCAACTTCGTGATGGTGTTCTCGCCGGGGACCTTCCGCGGCGCGCCGCATTCCGACCTCGCCACGCTGACGCTGCCGGGCGGCACCGACGCGGCCGCCGAGAACCACATCCTGCGCGACGTCGCCAAGACCTTCCCGTCGGTGAGCGCCGTGCGGGTCAAGGACGCGCTCGACGCGATCGGCGACCTCGTCGGCCGGCTGGTCCTGGCGATCCGCGGGGCGAGCGCCGTGGCGGTCCTGGCGAGCCTGTTCGTGCTGGCCGGCGCCATCGCGGCCGGGCACCGGGCACGACTCTACGACGCCGTCGTGCTAAAGGTGCTGGGCGCGCGCCGGTCGCGGCTACTCGCCGCCTACGCCCTCGAATACGCCGCCCTGGGCCTCACCACGGCCCTGTTCGGCCTCATGGCCGGGATGCTCGCAGGGTGGGTGATCGTCGCCAAGGTCATGCACCTCGACTTTCGCCTCGACCTGTCGGGCGCGCTGGTGGCGGCGACGGCCGCCGTCGCGCTGGCGATTCTCCTCGGGCTCGCCGGCACCTGGCGGATCCTGGGGCAGAAGCCGGCGCCGTATCTGCGGCAGATCTGAGGAGCGCCTCCCGGTCCCGGGAGGACCGCCCGGGCGCTCAGACCCGGCGGGCCGCCGTCAGCGCCAGAATGTCCACCAGGGCCGTCGCACGACGGGCACCTCGCGATAGCCGCTTCCCGAAAAGCCGTGCTGGAACGCCCCGGGCGCACTCTCCGCGACGTCCGCAGGCCAGGGGAACGGCTTGGAGCCGCCGAGCAGGAGGTTCTCGACCAGGAAATCGAGACACCGCGCCTGATACTCGGCTCCGTGCGTCGCGAGCATCGGCTCCGCGCACAGGGCCGACACGACGCGGTATGTCTCGCCGTGCCGCTCAAATCCGACCCGGTAGACGCCGTGGCCGGTCCAGCTCCGGTGGAAGCAGAGATCGAGTCCGTCGAGATAGATGAACCACTTGTCTTCCATCACCTCCGGACGCAGCCCCTTCGCCAGCTCCGCGAATTGCGCGGGGTCGAAGGCCGCGCGATAGGGGATCGGGGACATCGCCGCGAAGGGCAGGCGCTTCCAATCCTCCGGCTTCGCCGTCGCCCGCATCGCCATGTTTCCGGGGTCTCCAGCCTTTGCCGCCGGCGGCGTCAGCCCTCGGCCGGTTCCGAGCCGACCATCCCGAGGACCGCCTCGCCGAAGCGTCGGCGCGCCGCCGGATCGAGCTGGCGGAGATGGACCTTCACCAGAGCCAGGAGCCGCTCCGTCTCCCAATCGATCGCCGGCCGCGTGGCAGGGCCGCACCGATCCGGCTGGTAGAACGCCTCGATCGGAAGATCGAGGGACTGCGCGATTCGAATGAGGGCTTGGGACGACGCAGTGTCCGCTTTCGCGCCGGCAATCATGCGCAGACGTTCGAGCCCGTTCTCATCCATGACCGACCCTCGAACATCTCCAGGAAGGCGCAAATCGACCCACAGCACCGCGGAGTGCCCGACCGCAACTTTATCCGCAAGTGAACTCTTTGTCATTTGTGTGATATATTGGTACGGAGAAAGACGTTCGGGCTCCGGCCGACCAGAGGACCAACCGTCATGGGCATTACCGTCATCGATGGCTACGGGGAGGATACGGAGCGTCTCCGTGCCGCCCTCGAAGCCTCGTGCGTCGTGGGTGCCTGGGAATGGGACCATGTCGGCGGCCGTGTCGTCTACGATGAGGGCGCGGCCATGTTGCTGACCGGCACCCCCGACCTCGCCAATCGCCCGATCAGCGGACCGATGGCACTGGCCGCGGTGCATCCGCAGGACATGACCTGGCTGATGGACCACATGCTCCGGGCCGTCCGGTCCGGTGGACTGGTGCTGGCCGAGTACCGCGTGTTCAAGACGGACGGCTCCGTGCGATGGCTCCTAAGCCGCGGACGGACGCATCGGGACGCGGCCGGCCAGCCGGTCCGCTCGCACGGGATCCTGATGGACATCACGGAGATCCGCGACGGCGGCGATCGCTACGTCCTGGGCAGGCCTCCTTCGGGGGGCGCCCCGCTGGAGCGCGCGGCCGACCTGGCGATCGCGCTCAAGGAGACGCTCACCGACGATATGCCGGCCGAGGTGCAGGTCGCCGCCGAGCTGATGCTGCTGAGCCTGGGCCGCGCCTTCGCCCGCAGGGCCGCGCACTGAGCCCTGGACGTCCGGTCCGCCGGAACCCTGCGGACGGGTGGCGGCCGGCCCGCGCCGGACAAACCGGCGCGGGCGCCGCCGCGGGTGACATCAGGAAACCGTTAAGACTGCTCGCACGGCTATCGAAACACCTGCATCCCGGCAACCGTCAGTCGAAAGACACGGTTTGCAGCAGGAAATGCATTTTAATCCCTGCCCGGATGGACAAAAATACATCCTCCGGACACGGAAAACCCGGGCCGCAACCGTGGCCGGGGACTTGTGTCCAGGACGCGGGCGCAACATATTCCTGACCGAGGCGCCAGCCTGGCGCCAGAGGTCCTGCGTGGGCCTCGCCCGAACACCACGCTGAGAGAGCCTCCGCAAGGAAACTCCCATGGCATTCGAGAATAGCCCCTTCCGGTACGGCGCCCAGCAGCCGACCGGCTACGCCGGCACCCAGGTCGAAGTCGACCAGGGCCTGCGCACCTTCATGCTCGGCGTCTACAATAACATGGTCGTCGGGCTTGGCATCTCGGGTCTCGTCGCGCTCGGCCTGAACATGGCCTCCGTGGCGGCCTACCAGGGCACCCGCCCGATCCTGACCCCGTTCGGTCAGACCCTCTATCTCAGCCCGCTGAAGTGGGTCCTGATGCTCGCCCCGCTGGCGTTCATCTTCGTCTTCTCCATGCGGATGGACCGGATGTCGGCCTCTTCCGCGCGGACGATGTTCTTCGCCTTCGCGGCGGTGATGGGCGCCTCGATGTCTTCGCTCCTGCTGGTCTTCACCGGTGGCAGCGTGGTCCAGGTGTTCTTCATCACGGCGGCGGCCTTCGGCTCGCTCAGCCTCTGGGGCTACACCACGAAGCGTAGCCTCTCGGGCATGGGCTCGTTCCTGATGATGGGCCTGATCGGCATCATCCTCGCGTCGCTGGTGAACATCTTCTTCGCCTCGTCGGCCCTCCAGTTCGCCATCTCGGTGCTGGGCGTGCTGATCTTCGCGGGGCTGACCGCCTACGACACGCAGAAGCTCAAGGAGATGTATCTCTACGGCGGCTTCGACGGTGAGATGGCGGCCAAGATGTCGGTGAACGGCGCCCTGACCCTCTATCTCGACTTCATCAACATGTTCCAGTTCCTGCTGAGCCTGATCGGCGACCGCCGCTAAGCCGCAAGAACCGACCGTTGACAGAAACCCCGGCGGGCAACCGCCGGGGTTTCTTTTTGCCTCGCCGCACCGACCGGATGCGCTAAGCTCGGGCCATGCCTGCGCTCTCCGGCCTTTCCGGCCTCTCCGCCTTCCCGATCACCCCGAGCGACGCCGACGGTCGGGTCGATGCCGGAGCCCTGCAACGCCTGCTGGAGCCCCTCGTGGCCGCCGGAGTCGATTCGATCGGCCTGCTCGGCAGCACCGGGACCTACGCGTATCTGAGCCGCGACGAGCGCCGCCGGGCGGTGGCGATCGCCCGCGAGGCTGTGGGCGGCCGGGTACCGCTCCTGGTCGGCATCGGCGCCCTGCGCACCGACGAGGCCATCCGCCTCGCGCAGGACGCACGGGCGGCCGGCGCGGATGCGGGGCTGCTCGCCCCCGTCTCCTACACGCCGCTGACCGAGGCCGAGGTCGAGGCGCACTTCGCAGCCGTGGCGGAGGCGGGCGGATTACCCCTCGTCCTCTACGACAACCCCGCGACCACGCATTTCCGCTTCACGCCGGCGCTGATCGGCCGGCTCGCCCGCCGTCCCGGGATCGTGGCCGCCAAATGCGCCGCGCCGGCCCCGGCCGACGCCGCGGCCGGTGTCGCCGCCCTGCAGGCAACCGTCCCGGCGGGCTTCCACCTCGGCTTCAGCGGCGACTGGAACGCGACCGAGGCGCTGATCGCCGGCGGCACGGCATGGTACAGCGTGGCGGGCGGCCTGTTCCCCCGGACCTGCCGCGCGATCGTCCGGGCCGTGGAGGCCGGCGACACGGACCGGGCGCGCACCCTGAACGCGGAACTGGAGCCGCTCTGGACGCTGTTCCGGACCCATTCCAGCCTGCGGGTGGTCTACGCCTTGGCCGATATCCTGGGCCTGTGCCGCGCCGAGCCGCCGCGGCCGATCCGTCCCCTACCGCCGGAGGTCGTGGCCGAGATCGCCGCGACCGTCCGGCAGATGCCCCTGTCCTGAGGGGCGGAGCGGGATGCCGTGCGGGGTCAGACCGCCGGTCAGACCGCCTGTCAGACCGCCTTGGGCGCCGGCTCCAGCACGGCGATGACCCGGGCGAGTTCCGAGCCGCGCTTCAGGATCTGGCCGCTCGCGGCGATGACCGCGTAGGCCCCCTGGCGGCGGGCAAGCTTGGGATCCTTCTCAATCCGGTAGAGCGGCATCTCGGAGGCGCGGCGGTAGATCGAGAACACCGCCCGGTCGCGGCGGAAGTCGAGGGCGTAGTCGCGCCATTCGCCCGCGGCCACCTGCCGGCCATAGAGGTTGAAGATCGTGCGCAGCTCATCCCGGTTGAAGGCGACCTGTGGAGGAGCCGCGCGGGCGGGGAAGGGAATGACATGCCCCGCCGCCTCGTCGGGCCTCGGCCCGGCGCTCGTCCTTTCGGTCATCACCACTCCCGTGCATCGTTCCTTTGCCGGATGATGGGCTTCGCCGCAGCGGCCCGCAAGGGTGGCGGCCGCCCCGCGCCGTGACCTGCGAGACACGCCCAAGCGACAAAAAACATGGTTTGGCCAGATTCGCGCCTTTTGCAGGCCGCGTTGCCGCGCGACAACAGACGTCGAACCTCGCCGGGTCCTGCCCGGCCGGCGCCCGACACCCAGCTCCCCAGCCATCGGCCGCCGTTCGGGATCCCAGGATCCGGCACTCCGAGGTTTCGAGACCCAAGACTTCAGGCCGCCCCTCCGGGCGGCCTTTTTTCTGTTTCCCGTTGGGCCCGGGAAGCGGGTATGCCACCGGCATCATGGGCCCGCCCGCCTTCGACGACGCCTTCCTGCACGACCTCGACGCGCTGTTCGCGTGGCGCCGCGACGTGCGCCGGTTCCGGACGGATCCGGTGGACGAGGCGTGCCTGCGCACCTGCCTGACGGCGGCCCACCGGGCGCCGTCGGTCGGCAACAGCCGGCCCTGGCGCTTCGTGCGCGTCTCGGATCCGGCGCGGCGCCGCGCGGTGTCGGACAACTTCTCCGGCTGCAACGCCGCCGCGGCCGCAGGCTACGATGCGGACCGCGCCGCCCGGTATCGCGGCCTCAAGCTCGCCGGCCTGCGGGAGGCGCCGGTCCATCTGGCCGTCTTCTGCGACGCGGCGACCGAGACCGGCCTCGGGCTCGGACGGGCCAGCATGCCGGAGACCCTGGCCTATTCGGTGGTGGGGGCGGTGCAGTGCTTCTGGCTCGCCGCCCGGGCGCGCGGCCTCGGCGTCGGCTGGGTCTCGATCCTGGAGCCGCAGACCGTCTCGGCGATCCTGGCGGTGCCGGAGACGTGGCGGCTCGTGGCCTATCTCTGCGTCGGACACCCGGTGGAGGAGCATCTCGACCCGGAGCTGGAGCGCCACGGCTGGCAGCCCGAGGACAAGCGGGGCAGCACGCTCTACGAGCGCTGAAGGGCGGCCCAGCGGCCCCGCCGCGCCCCCGCGCCGTCGATCGTGGTTGCTCTTTTACCGTGCCTCACGGATGCGGCACGCTGACCCCACATCAACCATAGCTATTCTTGGAACGGTAAGCTCGGCCGCGGATTACTTGCCCGCGTCAACTCTTGCTTGTCGAGGATCGTAGTGATGTCGGGTCGGGTGGCGGCTGTATTCGGTTTGGCCGGCGCGATGCTGGCCGGTTGTCTTCAAACGGCGCAGGCGCGCGAGGTCGTGCCGTTCCAGAACGGTGTCGCGCCGGGCTCGGTGGTGATCAGCGTGTCGCAGCGCAAGCTCTATCTCGTGAACGGCGACGGCACGGCGATCCGCTACCCCGTGGCGGTGGGCCGGCCCGGCAAGCAGTGGTTCGGCACGAAGCCGATCGACGGCAAGTACGTCGCCCCCGCCTGGTCGCCCCCCGCGGAGGTGAAGCGCGACAACCCGCGCCTGCCGAACCTCATCGCGGGCGGCTCGCCGCACAATCCGATGGGTGCGGCGGCCATGACCCTCGCGGGCGGCGAATACGCGATCCACGGCACCAACCGGCCGAGTTCGGTGGGCACCTACGCGTCCTATGGCTGCATCCGGATGTACAATCAGGACGTGGTCGACCTCTACGCGCGGGTCGATGTCGGCACGCAGGTCTACATGACCCACTGAGGCCCGCGGGCCTCAGTCGGCCGGCGGGGCGGTCGCCTCGACGGCCGTGAACGTCTCCAGGATCCGGTAGGTGTGCGCGGCGCCCGCCGGCACGCAGTAGGAATCGCCCGGAGCGAGGGCGAGGGTCTCGCCCTCCAGGACGAGCTCCGCCCGGCCGCTGACCACGTAGCCGACGGTCTCGTAGGCCGATTTGGTCATCGGCTTGTCGGCGTTCGGCTCCTCCGCCCGCCACATCCGCATCCCGAGCCGCTCGCCGCGGGCCAGGCCGATCAGACCGACCCTGATCCGTTGCCCTGCCTGCATGCCGCGCCCCCGGCTCTCCGGGGCGACGCCGAGACCCGCCGCACCCGACTTCTGGCCTCCCCCGGCACCGCCGGTCCCAGCGCGCCACCCTACACCCCGCAGGTCGTGCGTGGCTGGACCGGCCGCGCGCCGCGCTCCGGAGGACGCGGGCGGCCACCGGGACCGGGGCCCGCGGTCCGGACTGTGGTCGTGGCTGTGGTCGCGGCGGTCGCATGCGACGGATCGCGCCGCCGATCCGCCGCCCGGAAGCCCGGATTCGTATTAATTCCGCCACACTGTTGTGGCCCTGCACCAGTCATGCCGTTCCTGAGACGCCCACGGACAGAGGAAGGCTCCACGCCGGCACCCGAGAGGGCCGGCGACGGGGCTGGCCAAGACGTGGCTCAAGTCGCTGGCCAGCAGGCCGCGGACCAGCGGGACGCGGGTATGCCCGCGGGTTCGGACGCGCCCCCGCCGTCCGGGACGCCCCT
>NZ_BACT01000818.1:0-4878 GCF_000333255.1 Methylobacterium sp. B1
GACGGGGTGTCGGTGGCCCCCGACATCCTCGACACCGTGCTGGATCTCGTTGTCACCAGGGCGGGGCAGCGTTCGTCCCACGCCCAGGACCTCGCCCGCGGCCGGGCCAGCGAGATCGACCACCTCAACGGCTTCGTCGTGCGCAAGGGCGCGGCGCTCGGCATTCCGACACCGGCGAACCGGTTGCTGCACACGCTGGTCAAGCTCGCCGAGCAGAAGGACTGACGTTGCTCTCCGGCGCCCGGACCGTCACCCCGAGCGCAGCGACGCAGCCCGGTGCGCACTGGACCGGCTACGCCCGTGCGGCGGCGTTGGCCTTGCGGGTCGCGGCGGCCTTCCTGGCGGAGGCGGAGCGTTCCGCGGCCGTCCGCCCGGCCGAGGCCTTGCCGCCGGATTCGCCGCCCTTGTGGGCGGCCGGATGTCCGGTGGCCTTGCCGCGGCCCGAGCCGCCCGGCTTCTTGCCGCCGCCGTCGTCCTTGTTGACGGTGGCCCAGGCCCGGGCCTCCGCCTCCTTCTCCGGCACTCCGCGGGCCTCGTAGGACTCGGCGATGTGCTCGGCCTTGCGCTTCTGCTTGTCGGTGTACTTCGATTTGTCGCCCTGGGACATGGGCCGTCTCCCGAAGCTCAGCCCACCCCGGTCGGACCGTCGAGGATGGCGCGCACGCGGCGGACCAGCTCCGTGCGCCGGTAGGGCTTGTTCAGGAGATCAAACTCCGAGCCGCCGATATCGGTTCGCTCCAGGCTCGCCTCCGCGTAACCCGTGGCGAGCAGCACCTTGAGCTTGGGCTGGCGGCGGCGGGCTTCGCGGGCCAGCAGCACGCCGTTCATGCCGCCGGGCATGATCAGGTCGGTGAAGAGCAGATCGATGCGCTCGCTCGAATCCAGGATCTCCAGGGCCTCGCGGGCATTGCTCGCCACCAGCGTCGTGTAGCCGAAGTCCCGCAGGATGGTGCGGGCGAGTTCGGCCACGTCCTCGCGGTCGTCGACGATGAGGATCGTCTCGGAGCCCTGCCGATCAACGGACCGCAGCGAAACCTTGGCAGGGGCATTGACGTCGCCGTCGGTCGCGGGGAACGACAGGCGCACCGTCGTGCCCGCACCCACCGCCGACTCGATCTGCGCCGCGCCGCCCGACTGCTTGGCGAAGCCGTAGACCATCGACAGGCCGAGCCCCGTCCCCTTGCCCTCCTCCTTGGTGGTGAAGAACGGGTCCATCACCCGGGCGAGCACGGCCGGCGGGATGCCGGTACCCGTGTCCTTGATGGCGATGCTGACATAGCGCCCGTCGCGCAGCGGACCGAGCTCCCGGCCGCGGGCGGCGACCTCGCTGTTCTCCGTGGAGATCCGGACGGTGCCGCCCTCCGGCATCGCGTCGCGGGCGTTGATCAGGACGTTCAGGATCGCGACCTCGGCCTGGGTCGGATCGACCCGGCAGTTCCAGAGATCCGCCGCAAGATCGAGTTCGACCTTCACGGCCTCGCCGACGGAGCGGGCGACCATCTCGCCCATCCCCTCGATCAGGGTGTTGAGATTGACGGCGCGCCCGTCCAGCCGCTGCTTGCGGGCGAAGGCCAGCAATTGCTGCGTCAGCGTCGTCGCGCGCTCCGCAGCCTGGCGGATGTTCTCGGTGGCGCGGCCGAGCCGGGCGCGGTCGGCATCGGGCTTCTCCAGCCCGGGCCGCAGGATGTCGACGTAGCCGACGATCACCGGGAGAAGATTGTGAGTCGTGCGCGATGCCGCCCGTGAGCTGGCCCAGCGCCTCCATCTTCTGAGCCTGACCCAGCGCCTCCTCGGCGTCGCGGCGACGCGAGACGTCGAGCTGAGAACCGAAATAGTACACGAGCTCGCCGTCGGCATTGTAGACCGGCGAGACGAACAGGGCATTCCAGAAGGTCGAGCCGTTCTTGCGGTAGTTCAGGATCTCGGTGGCGAACTCGCGCTTCTCGGCGATCGCGGCCCGGACCTGCGCGACGCTCTCGCGGTCGGTTTCGGGGCCCTGAAGGAAGCGGCAGTTGCGCCCGATCAGCTCTTCCGGCGTGTAGCCCGTCATCGCCAGGAACGCCCGATTGGCGAAGATGATCGGGTTGTCGGGCTGGCGCGGATCGGTGACGATCATCGGCATGCGCGTCGTCTCGACCGCCGCGAAGAAGATATCGCTGCGGCGGTCGGTCAGGTCACTCGGCGCGCTGTCCCTGATCGGAGGGCTCGGCCCGGAGGGCGGTGTTTCTGGGGTCTCAGACATGCGCGGTGATGTTCAGCCTCCGGGACGTAAAAGCATTTTGCGCGCGCCCGATCACGAAAAGCGGACGGAACACTAGCGGTCGAGAGCGCGATGTCGACGGCCCGTCCTCAGAGGTGGTGTCGCACGGCGCGTCATGCCACTGCCGGCTGCGCCGAACCGGAGCGGGCAGTCACGGGTGCCGGGACGAGCCGGGTGGGTGCGGATTCCTGGCAGGCGCCGAGCACAGCCGAGAGCGCCTCGTTCAGCGATGTCACGAGGAAGTCTGCCGAGGTCGCCCGGCGCAGCCGTTCCAGGGTCGCCGGATCGCGCTCGCGCCAGAAGCCCACGAGGATGCGCACGCCCGGCACCGCCGCACGGGCCTGCCGGACGGTGAAGCGGATCTGCGAGAGGCTCACCGGCTCGAGATACGAGAAGCAGATCAGCGCGAGCCCTTCCGGATTGTCGGGACGCTCGCCGGCGCGGATCGCGGCCATCGAGAGAATCTGCGAGGCCAGCCCGTGGCGGGCGAGGATCTGGCTCAGCATCAGCGTCGCCGCCTCGTCGAACGGGCCGCGGCTCGACACGCACAGGACCGGCGTCTCGCTGCGCCAGTTGGGGGCGAGATCCTCGCGCTCGAGGACGATGCCGGCCACTTGCCGGTCGGGCCCGATGGCGGCCAGCGCCGCCGCAGTCTCGGTATCGGGCCCGCGCCCGGAGCCTCGACGGCTTCGCCGGGTCATCGGAGCGGTCCCGAGGCGGTCGACGACCGTGCGGATCGCCGCCCCGACCTCCGCCTGCCGCTCGCGGTCCAGGGTGCCGCGCGAGAGATCCTCCTGCGCGAGCAGCAGGCCGGCGAGGGCGACCTCGTCGTAGTAGGTGACGAGGGCGCGCTCCTTGAGGAACTGCCAGCCCTGGTCGATCGCCTCGACCGGATCGCCGGCCAGCATGCGCTGGTAGAAGATCTCGGGCGGCGACAAGGCTGGCTGATCGCCCAGCAGGACGTCGAGGTACCAGAGGCGCTCCACGTGCCGGCCGAGGACCACGAGGCACACGGTGAGCGGCGTGGCCAGGACGAGGCCGATCGGCCCCCACAGGAACGTCCAGATCGTCGCCGCGAGGATGACGGCGACCGGCGAGAGGCCGGTGGAGTGGCCGTAGAGGAGCGGCTCGATCACGTGGCCGCAGATCGGCTCCACCACCAGGAACAGGACCGCGGTGGCGATCACCATGCCCCAGCCGGGATCGACGGCGGCGGCGAGGATCAGCGGCAGAAGGGCGCTGATCGCCGCGCCGATATAGGGCACGAACCGCAGGATCGCCGCGAGGACACCGAACAGGGTCGGACTCGGGACGCCGATCATCCAGAGTCCGAAGCCGATGACGAGGCCGAAGGCGATGTTGAGGGCGAGCTGGGCCAGGAAGAAGCGGCTGAGTCGGCTCGTGGCATCGTCGATCGCCGCCGTGGTGCGGCGCAGGTCGCCCGAGCCGCCGGCGAGCCGGATCGCCCGGTTTCGCAGATCCTCCCGCTGGAGCAGGATGAAGATCGTGAAGATCAGGATCAGGCCCGTCGTGGCCAGCGGGTGCAGGATCGGGCCCGCGAAGGTCTGAAGCGTGTCGACCACGCTGGCGCGGGCGGGCGTGAGTTCCACGGTGAGGGGATGCGTGCGCGATCCCGGCTCGCCGCGGACTTCCGCGGCCGGGGGCGGCTGCAGGGTGGCGCTGAGGTCCTGCACCATGTCGACGATCCGCGACAGGGTGCCGGTCCCGGCCGTCGCCCCGCGAAGATCCTTGATCTTGGTGCGCATCACCTGCGTGTAGCGCGGCAGGTCCGAGGCGAGCTGGGACGCCTCGCTGGCGATCAGGCTGCCGATCCCGAACAGGGCGCCGAAGACGATCACCACCACGAGGAGGACCGCCGGCGCACGCGGCACGCGCAGCCGCCGCAGGACCCGGACGGCCGGCACCAGCACGAAGCTGAGGAGGATCGCCAGCGTCACCGGAACGAGGATCTCGCGCCCGAGATACAGGGCCGCCAGCGTGGCGACCACGAGGAGGATCGAGGCCAAGGCCACGAAGACCGGCAGGCCCTGCCGCAGGCGCTGGGCAGTGACGGGATCCTCGCTCACGGACACGCTCCACTCACATCAGGTCTCGGGATCGCAATTCGCGCGTCCGCGGTCGGGTCAGCTCGCCGGGGCGGTCTCGCCCAGGGCGGTGCTGATCTGGCTGAGAAGCTTCGAGAAATCGACCGGCTTCGGGTGGTAGTCGTCGCAGCCGGCCTGGATCGCCTTGTCGCGGTCGCCCGACATGGCATGGGCGGTGAGCGCGATGATCGGGATCGCCCGCGTGTCGGTGCCCGACTTCAGCGTCCGGGCGACCGACCAGCCGTCCAGAACCGGCAGGTTCATGTCGAGCAGGATCACGTCGGGCTGACCCGAGCGGGCTTGTCGGACCCCGGCCTCGCCGTCATGCGCGAGGATCACCTCGTACCCGCGCCGCTTGAGGCGGCGGGACAGGAAGTCCCAGATCTCTTCGTGGTCCTCGACCAGCAGAATCTTCGCCATCAGAACTCATACCCCCGGCTCGCGTCGTGCCGGACGGCAGCTCAACGCGCGGCATCGCACAATCGCCCCACGCTCCTGCCCCGATTCCGGTCC
>NZ_BACT01000817.1:0-4701 GCF_000333255.1 Methylobacterium sp. B1
GTCCTCGCCCTCGCGCAGGGAACAGAGATCGTTCGAGATCCGCTCGGGCAGCATCGGCACGACCCGGTCGGGGAAATAGACCGAGTTGCCCCGCTCCAGGGCCTCGCGGTCGAGGCTGGAGCCGGGGCGGACATAGGCCGCCACGTCCGCGATGGCGACGGTGAGGATGAAACCGCCGGGATTGGCCGGATCCGGATCGGCCTCGGCCATGACGGCGTCGTCGTGGTCCTTGGCGTCCGGCGGGTCTATGGTGAGGAGCGGGCGGTCGCGCCAATCCTCGCGGCCCTTCAGCGTGGCGGGCTCGGCGGCATCCGCCTCGGCCAGGGTCGTGTCGGCGAAGACGTGCGGGATGTTGTGAAGGTGCAGCGCGATCAGGCTGACGGCCTTCTCGGACCCGAGTGAGCCGAGCCGCTCGCGGACCCGGCCCCGCGGCAGGCCGAAGCGGGTCTCGCGCTCCAGGGAGACGCTGACGAGGTCGCCGTCGCGGGCCTGCCCTTCTTCGCCGGGCGGGATCAGGATCTCGCGCCCCTGCGAGCGCTTCTCGACGGGCACGATCCGGCCGCCTTGCGCGCCGGCCCGGTAGACGCCGATGATCTCGGCCTTGTTCTTCCCGATGACCTTGACGACCCGGCCGGTGTAGCCGCCCTCGGCGTCGCGCTCGACGCGGATCAGGGCGCGGTCGCCGATGCCCGGGGCCGGCCGGTTGCCCTTGCGGGGGCCGCGCGGCTGCGTCAGCACGATGGCCGGCGGCTTGCCCGTGCCCGTCCATTCCACCGGTATCGCCAGGAAATCGCCGTGGCGGTCCCGGGAGCGGATGTCGGCCAGCACGACCGGCGGCAGATGGCCCGCCGGGGCGAGGCCGCCGCGGCCACGGTCGAGGGCGCCCTCCGCCTCGATCTCCTTGAGGATGCGCTTCAGGTCGATCTTGGCGGCCCCCTTGATGCCGAAGGCCTGGGCGATCTCCCGTTTGCCGACGCGTTCCTTCGACTCGGCCACGAAGGCGAGGATCTGCTCGCGGGTGGGGAGGGGCGGAGGAGCATCGGGCTCGGCCGCGGGGGCGGTGGTGCGTCGTGCCAAAAGGGGGATGCCGAACGGTTCTACGGTAGACGGGACCCGCGTGCGGGCGCGGGACCGAGGCGTCGGTCCTGTAGGACTAACATGGGGGTCCCGCCCGCCCGCGGCAACGCCGCCCCGGCTTTCCTCAACAGGCGCGATCAGCCGGTCGAGGCGCTCGTCCGGATGCGTGCCACGGCTTGGTCCATGTCGAGACCGGGTGCCAGCAACTCGTCCAGGGTGAAGGGACAGGCGCGCGGCAGGGTCAGGTTCACCCGTCCTTCCTGCGGCGCCAGCTCCGGCGTCTCGGCCTTCCGGATGGCGAGCGTCCAGGCGCCGTCCATCCGCAGGCTCTCCGGCTCGGGGGGATCGTCCGCGAGGGCCCTGAGCTTGGCGCGACCCGCATCGCGGCACGCGCGGCTCAGGCCGTCGTCGGAGAGAAGGGCGGCCTTGATCAGCTCGGCCAGGGCATCCCTGACCCGTTCGACGCTCGCGTTCATGGTCATCCGTCCCGAAGATCGCGGGTGCGTGGCAAGCCGGATGCCAGCGCGCGCGTCATCCCGTCGCCGATGGTCTCCCGCGCTCCGCCGGGTGTAGAAGGCGCGGATGATCCCGGTCCTGACCCGCCACACCGAGGCCGTGCCGCTCTATGTTGCCGCCTGCGCCGAGCTGCGCCTGCGCGGCTTCGAGGGCGATCTGACGCTGTCGGACGCCGACCGCACGGTCTTCTCCACCGACAACTCGATCTACCAAGTGGCGCCGGGGGCCGTGGCCTTTCCCCGCAGCCGCGACGATCTCGTGCGTATCGCCAAGCTCCTCGAGGATCCGCGCTTTTCCGAGATCGTGATCCGGCCCCGGGGCGGGGCGACCGGTACCAACGGCCAGTCGCTGGGCCACGGCCTCGTGGTCGACACCTCGCGGCATATGAACCGCATCCTGGAGATCGACGTCGCGAACCGCTTCGTCCGGGTCGAGCCGGGAGTGGTGAAGGACCAGCTCAACCGGGAGCTCGCCAAGCACGGCCTGTTCTTCGCGCCGGAACTCTCCACCTCGAACCGCGCCACGATCGGCGGCATGATCTCCACCGATGCCTGCGGGCAGGGCTCGTGCCTCTACGGCAAGACCCGGGACCACGTCCTGGCGCTGACCTGCGTGCTCACCGACGGCACGGTCTGGACCGCCGAGCCCCTCGACGCGGAAGGTTTTGAACCGCCCAGGGGCGCAACGACCGGGTCGGGGCGATACACCGCACCATCGATGCCGTCCTCACCGCGAATGCGGCGCTCATCGCCGAGCGCTTTCCAAGCTCAAACCGTTGCCTCACGGGGTAGGACTTCGGCCATCTGCGCGATCCGGCGGGCGGGTTCGACTTCAAGAGCGTGATTTGCGGTTCCGAAGGAACCCTGGCGCTGATCGCCGAGGCGCGGCTCAACGTGCTGCCGATCCCGAGGGCCGCGGTGCTGGTCGCGCTGTCCTACGTCGATTTCGATGCGGCGCTCCGCGACGCGCAGGCGCTGCTGCCCTTCGGCGCCGCCTCGGTGGAGACCATCGACTCCACGGTGCTGGCGCTCGCCCGCAAGGATCCGATCTGGGCCGAGGTGCGGGCCTTCTTTCCCGACGATCCGGCCGGACGGCCGGTGGACGGCATCAATCTCGTGGAATTCGTCGGCGACGACGCGGCCTCCGTGGAGGCCGCCCTGGCGCGGCTCACCGGCCTGCTGGAGGCCGAGCGCGGCACCGACACCAAGCGCCTCGGCTTCACCATCGCCCGGGGCGACGCCATCGAGCGGCTCTGGACCATGCGCAAGAAGGCGGTGGGCCTCCTCGGCGCCGCCCAGGGCGATGCCCGCCCGATCCCCTTCGTGGAGGATACGGCCGTCCCGCCGGAACGGCTCGCCGATTTCATCGCGGAGTTCCGGGCGCTCCTCGACGGCAAGGGGCTGCGCTACGGCATGTTCGGCCACGTCGATGCCGGCGTGCTGCATGTCCGGCCGGCCATCGACCTGAAGGATCCGGACCAGAACGGCCTGATCCGCGAGGTCACAGAAGGTGTGGTCGCGCTCACCGCCAAGTATGGCGGCCTGCTCTGGGGCGAGCACGGCAAGGGCTTCCGGTCGGAGTTCGTGCCCGCGACCTTCGGGCCGCTGATGCCGGCGCTGGAGGCGGTCAAGCGCGCCTTCGATCCGGGCGACCGGATGAACCCGGGCAAGATCGCCTCGGCCAAGGGGGAGGGGCTGACCCGGATCGACGGCGTGCCGCGCCGGGGCGAGCAGGACCGCACCATCCCGGCAACGGTCCGGCGGGGGTTCGACGAGGCGCTCCATTGCAACGGCAACGGCGCCTGCTTCTCGTTCGATGCCGACGAGGCCATGTGCCCGTCCTGGAAGGCGACGCGGGAACGCCGGCATTCGCCCAAGGGTCGCGCCTCGCTGATGCGCGAGTGGCTGCGCCGTGCGGCTGAGGCGGGGATCGACCCGGCCGCCGAGCTGGCGCGGCAGCGCGCCGGGTGGCTGCACGACGTGGCGGCGACCTTGCGGAGCGGTATCCGCCGCCGGTCGGAGGCCGACGATTTCTCCCACGCCGTCAAGGAGGCGATGGATGGCTGCCTCGCCTGCAAATCCTGCACGGGGTCCTGCCCGATCAAGGTCGATGTGCCGACCTTCCGGGCCAAGTTCCTGGCGCTCTATCACACGCGCTACGCCCGGCCGCTGAAGGATCACCTCGTGGCGGCGTTGGAACCGCTGCTGCCGCTGGCGGCCCGGATGCCGCGCCTGAGCAACGTCGTCCTGACCAATCCGGTGGCCCGGCTGCTTCTGGCAAGGGCCGGGCTGGTGGCGATCCCGGCCCTGTCGCCCGTCGCTCTCACGGAGCGGCTGGCGGATCTCGGGGTCGCCGTCGCGACGCCGGACGCCCTGGCCCGGCTGGATGCGCAGGAGCGGGCGCGGGCCGTGCTGGTGGTGCAGGACGCCTTCACCACTCATTTCGACGCGGACGTCGTGGCCGATAGCTGCGCACTCCTCATCGCCCTCGGCTTCCGGCCCTGGCTCGTGCCCTACCGGCCGAACGGCAAGCCGCTGCACGTACACGGCTTCCTGGCGCGGTTTGCCGCCGTCGCCCGGTCCAATGCCGCGATGCTGCGCGATCTCGCCAGGCACGGCGTGCCCCTGGTCGGGATCGATCCGTCGATGACGCTGACCTACCGGTCCGAATACCCGCAGGCGGTGGGCGACGATCTCCCGAAGGTCCATCTCCTCCAGGAATGGCTGGCCGCCCGGCTCGACCGGATCGCGCCGGGCCAAGGCGGCCGCACGATGCGGCTGCTGCCCCATTGCACCGAGCGCACCAACGCTCCGGGCGCGGTGCGGGACTGGCAGGCCGTGTTCGCCCATCTCGGCCTGCGGCTCGAAGTGCCGGCCGCCGGCTGCTGCGGCATGGCGGGGACCTACGGGCACGAGGCGCGCCAGCGCGCCACCTCCGAGGCGATCTACGGCCTGAGCTGGGCCCGCCACGTGGCCGAGGCGCCCCGCTGCACCCTGCTGGCGGACGGATATTCCTGCCGGTCCCAGGCCACGCTGGTCGACGGCGTGCGGCTGCGACACCGGGCCCAGGCGCTCCTCGAGCATGTCCGTGCGGATGCCGGCGGGGCTG
>NZ_BACT01000816.1:0-23330 GCF_000333255.1 Methylobacterium sp. B1
GCACGCCCGGGCCGGTCTTGGCGCCGAGCATGAAGCCGCCGGTTTCCCGGGTGAGGCGGGCGGTATTGCGGGTGCATTCGCTCGATCCGAACACCCCGAAGGCCTGCCCCCAGACGCCGTAGCGCGGCGCGAGCGGCCGCTCCGGCACAAGGCAGGTGGCAGGCCCGTCCGGGGTGAAGGCCGTGTAGCCGGCCAGCAGGATGGTGCCGGGGGTGCAACGCTGGCCGGCAGCGCCGGTCAGGCCGTGACCGCCGGCCGGACCGGCGCCGAAGCGCAGGTGCTCGAGTAGGGTGCCCTGCGCGACGAAAGCGGTCTGCGCCCGCACGGAGACGGCGGAGCCCTGGATCTCGCCCGACAGGCTGTTGAGCGCCTGCACGGCGCCGGGCGCGCTCTGGTTCAGAAGCGCCGTCGTCACCTGGGCAGCCGGGCTCGACACAACCGTCGTCGTGCCGGTGCCGGTGCTCACAGCGGTCGTGACCGTGCCCGTGGCCGACACGCTCGTCGTCACGGCGGGAGGCGCGCCGCCGACCGTGGTCGGCGTGCTGGTGACCGTCGGCCCGGTGCCGTTGAGGGCATTCGCGATCCTGGCCTGGTTCGTGGTGGTGGCCGCGCTGGTGAGCGGCGCCGTCTGGGCGAAGCCGAGGGCGATGCCGTGGGCCTCGTAGCTCAGCGACGGCGTCAGGAAGGCGAGGTTGCTCGTCGTCTGCAGGCTGGTGAACGTTCCGGTGATGCCGCCGGTGGCGGTGAGGAGCGTGTAGCGCAGCGCCGGCGTGTAGGTGCCCGAACCCGCCAGCACCTGCACGGTGCCGCCCTGGATCGTCACCGGGCCGGTCACGTCGGTGCGGTCATTCGACCTCGGCGTGATCCGGACCGTGTAGAACGCCCCCGGCGCGAAGGTCAGCGGGCCGTGGATCGCCAGGGTGCCGATCGCCGCGGCACTGCCCGGGGCGAGCCGGCCGCCGGCCTCGATCAGCGGGTCGCCGATCTTGCCCGTACCCGACAGCGTGCCCCCGCGTCGGATCGTGACCTCCGAGGCGGTGAGTACGCCGTCGATCTCCAGCGTGGCGTCCGCCACGGTGGTCGCGCCCGTGTAGGTGCTGGTCCCGGTCAGGATCTGACGGCCGCCGGTCAGACTCAGGCCGCCGGTACCGGTGATCGTACCGCCGAAGCTGCCGCTGGCGTCGGCCAGGGTCAGGGTCCTGGTGCCGAGGGTGACGGTGCCGGCCTGCCCGGTGGCGTCGGCGAGGCCGGCGATCGTGGCGCCGGTCCCGGTCAGGCCAGCGATATCGAGGCTGGCTCCGGTGGCCAGCGTCACGCCGCTGGAGGCGGCAATCGAGCCGGCCCCGGCCAGCGCGAGGGTGCCGCTCCAGATCGTGGTGGCCCCCGTGTAGCTGCTGGCGCCGGTGAGGATCGCGGTGCCGGTGCCGACCTTCGACAGGCTGTCGCCGTTGCCGCCGTCGCCGATGGGGCCGGAGAGCGTCAGGGTGCCGCTGCCGCCGAGGGCTGCGTTGCCGGCCAGCGTGATCGCTCCCGAAACGCCAGCCGTGCCGGTCCCGGTCAGTGCGCCGACGCCGCCCGGGCCGCTGCCCGCCAGCGTCAGGCCGTTGGCGAGGGTGACGCCGCTGACGTCGAGGGTGCCTCCGGCGGTGACCGTGGCCACTCCGGTGCCCAGCGATGCGGTGTTCGCCGCGCGGAGCGCGCCGGCCGCGATGGTGGTACCGCCGGCGTAGGTGTTGGCGCCCGTCAGCGCCTGGGCGCCGCCGGTCAGGCTCAGGCCGCCGGCGCCACCGATCACGCCGCCGAACCTGCCGCCGAACCTGCCGCCGGCGTTGGAGATCGTGAGCGTCTTGGCGCCGAGCGCGACGCTGCCGGCTTGTCCGTCGACGGTGTCGGACAGGCTCGAAATCGTGGTGCCCGTCCCGCTCAGGCCGGAGATGTCGAAGCTGGCGCCGGTGGACAGCGCCACGCCGCTGGAAGCGGCGATCGAGCCGGCCCCGGCCAGGGACAGCGTACCGCCGGTGATTGTGGTGCGGCCGGTGTAGGTGCTGCTCCCGGTCAGCGTCTGCGTGCCCGCCATGAGGGTCAGCCCGCCGCTCCCGGTGATGCTGCCGCCGAAGCTGTCGCTGGCGTTGGCGAGCGTGAGCGTTCTGGCGCCGAGGGTCACGGTGCCGGCCTGGCCGACGGCCGTGTCGGCCAGGCCGGCGATCGTGGTGCCGGCGCTGGTCAGGCCGGAGATGTCGAAGCTGGCGCCGGTGGCGAGCGCCACGCCGCGGGAGGGGCTGATCGAACCGGTCCCGGCCAGCGCGAGGGTGCCTGCCGCGATCACGGTGCGGCCGGTGTATGTGCTGGCGCCGGTCAAGGTGAGTGTCCCGGGACCGGCCTTTGTCAGTCCTCCGGTTCCGTCGAGGGTGCCGGCGAAGGTCGTGGTGGTGCCGTCGCCGCCGGCGGTGAGGCGGGCGGCGCCCAGCGCGACGCGTCCCCCTCCGGCGAGGGATCCGACGGTCTCGCTGTCGGCGAGTGCCAGGGTGGCCCCCGCCGCGATGGTGACGGCGCTGCGGTCGCCGATGGCCTGTCCGCCGCGGGCGAGAAGGGTGCCTTGCGCGAGGGTGGTGGCGCCGGTGTAGGTGTTGGCGCCCGCCAGGGCGAGGGTCCCGGGGCCGAGCTTAATCAGGCCTCCGGGTCCGGAGAGAGACTGGGCGAGGGTGAAGGTGTTGGCGGGATCGGCGATGTCGAGGCCACCGCCGGTGCGGCCCCAGGTGATCGGGCGGGTCGTGGCGGTGAAGGCGGTTCCGGCGATCTGAAGGGTTCCGCCGTCGAAGGCGAGGGGGCCGCTGGGGGCGCCGAGGTTGGCGTCGCGCGCCACCGAGAGGATGCCGCCCGCCAGGACGACGCCGCCCGAGAAGGTGTTCGTCCCGCTCAGCGTCAGCGTCCCGTCCCCTAGCTTGATCAGGCTGCCCTGGGTGGGCAGGCCGGCGAAGGAAGCGATCCGCGTGGTCTCGATCTGAGTCTCGGCCTGCCAATCCCGGACGATGAAAGCAATGGTGCGGTCGTAATCGGCGCTGGTCAGCCCTGACAAATAGGTATTCAGGAGGTTGCCCACGTCGGTTCGGGCGGAAGCGTAGGCCGGGTCCGTGAAGGGCTGGAAGCCATCATATCCCTGGGATTGGACGAACGTCGCCAGGATCTGATTGGCGACGGCATCAGCGGCGGCGATCGTGATGGCGCTCAGGATCGCGGATTCGCTGCCGGTGCGCAGCGCGCTGACGACGCCGTCGAGCGCGGTCCGGCTGGCCGGTAGGCCGGCCGTCAGGGCCGGGACCTGAAGGCGGAGATCGAGGGCGGCCTTACGGGTCGCCCAGGCGGCGGTCTCGGCGTCGTTCTCCTGCCTGCGCTGGATCAGAGCATCCTCTGAGATAGCGTTAGACCATGTATCCTTGATGCCGGCCGGCAAGTTGGCCGCGACGGGGCCCAGGAACTGGCCGGGGCCCCTCATGGCCTTGTCGAGGTCGATCACGCCCCAGCCCCAGACCGCGTTGGGCGCATTCGGGTTGGGGTCGGGCACGCCGTCGACGGCATCGCGGTGATAGGCGGTGGTGAGCAGGACGTCGCGGGCCTGCGTGTTGGTCATGTACGGATAGCGCTGCATGATGACCGCCAGCGCGCCGGTGGCGTGCGGCGCCGCCATCGAGGTCCCATCGACCGTGGTATAGCCGGTCTGATGGTTCGGATCGATGTTCCAGACATTGGGATCCCAAACGGCGCTCCGCGTGTATGTCGGTGCCGTACTGTTGATTGCATCGCCGGGAGCGACGACGTACCAATACTTGGCGGCGCCGGCGCGGTTCGAGTATGAGGCGAGGACGAGATCCTCGGGGGCCGTGCTTCCGTTCGCGCCTCGTCCGGCCGCGCCGACCGCGAGCCAGTTCTTCTCGATGTCCGGCCGGAAATACGGCAAGGACGAGCGCACGTTCGGATTGTCCCAGCCGGTGTTTCCCGCAGCGAAGACCTGGATGATGCCGTATTGCTTGGCCACATCGGACACGGCATCGACGTAGCCGAGTCGGCCGTCGAATTCCGTGTACGCTTGGCGCAAGCCCGGGAGGGTGTTGTAGTTGTCTGTGGGCGGCGGGCTGCCCCAGGACGAGTTGAGCGCCCGGGCCCCGGCGGCCGCGAGACTGCCATAGGCGTTCTTGAAGTACGCGTAGTCGGCGTTCGCGCCGTAGATGCTCTCATCGGTGGCGTGCGTGTTCGCGACGTAGACAGTGGCGTCGAACGCCACGCCATGCATCCCGTTGCCGTTGCGGGCGGCGGCGATCGATCCGCTCACGTGCGTGCCGTGCGGATCGTTGACAGCAGGATCGTAGGTGCCGGGGACGGTGTAGGCCTCGCCCCGGCTGAAGAAGCTCGGCTGTGGAGACAGGTCTGCCGGTGCACCGGAGCCGTCCATGAAGTAATAGCCGTCCGATCCGAAGGTGCCGGTGATTGTGAGTGGCGTCACGCGGCCGTCGGCGAATTCCGGGTGGGCGCTGTAGAGGCCCGAATCGACCACACCGACCGTGACGCCCAAACCCGTGTAGCCGGCCGCATAGGCATCGGCCGCACGCATGGCCTCAAGCCCCCAATCGGCCCGATATTCCGGCGTGCGCCAGGCGTTCGGATCAGCGCTCAGGGAAGTCTGCGCCCACGCGAGGCTCGAACCGGACCATCCGAGGGCGGCGAGGCTCAAACCCGCGCGCCACGAGATCGACAGAACTGAATCTCGAAGACGCCTCTTTTCAGTGAAAAACAATGAAGATTCGATGTTCTTGCAAGTGTGACCCATCAATGAGTCTTTCCTTCAGCAAAATAGAATATGTTCTACCGTAAGATGAATCATTACGAAGCATGAGACCGATATTTCTCCAGGAAGAAATGTAGAAGTAAGTTCTATCACCACGCAACTGGCGGCTATAAAGCGATTAATTTAGTTCAAACGTGAGCGATCGGCGTTTTTTGCCGACGAGTTCTGCGTTTTATGAATACTGGTTCATCCATTACATCAGCCATTCTAATTATTGGCACAGAAATTGCTCAGTGCTTGAAGGCGCGACGGCGCATTTACAGCGAGGCGCGCTGCATTTTTGCCACACCGTCGCTGCCTGCCGATGGAGTCGGCCTATCTCCGGCGCGGAGGTGGTCCCGATGTGCCTTGAGCGAGCGCGAGTTCCTGGACCGGCGTCGAAAGCCGCGCTCATCGCGCCGGATGGTCGGTCAAGCCCCAAACATTAGGCACCCGCTGCCGAACTAGGCTGCGGCTCGGCGCAGCTACGGAGCGCCCGGGCCAGTCCCGGCCGGCCTGCGGGGACGGATCGATACTTCGTCCGGACATGTCCCGGGTTGACCGAAGGCCTTCCGAAGTCGGCGGCCAGCCCCTGGGGGGGGCGCTCAATGCACGTCCGTCCCGCCCGCAGAAGCGCGCGCTCGTGCGCCTGATGAGACCGCCCATGGGCGTCGAGTGACCCGCCCGGCCGACCCGGATCGTCTTTCGCACAAAATCGATCGGAGGAATTCGATTCCGCCCCGTCGCACAGACGGGATAGGCCAGCCGAAGTGTGGCGACATGGACACATATCCAGCCAAACGGTCGTGCTTGTCGAACTTTGTGCCCCGTCCTGACGAACTTACCGAGATCGACTGAAGCAATTATTATGCCATCATCAATGAATGATCGGGCATGCCATGGTCTGTCGCCAGCTAAATTCTGACATCGCGGATTGTAAATCAATCTTCGTGATCGAATTGGGAAAGATATAACGCGATTACCGATAGCGCTTGAAAGACCAGCAGGTCATTTTCTAATTTGTCCGGCATGAACGCCGCAGATTTATCCACTGATACGCCATGCCATGACTTGAGCGACCGAAAGGGATTTTTCGGTTGTGCGAACTTAAAGCCTGCAACCGCCGCGCATCTCTCTCGAAACGACGGGTTCGATCGGAGAGACCAAGTGGCCGGCGGCGGGCCGGGCCACCGCGTGGCGCTCGCGCCCCGGCCATCCATCGCTTTCCCGTTTGCCGAGCCAGCCGAAGCCATGAGGGCATGGGCATCGCGCCCCCTCCTGCCGAAGGCCTGGGCTCGGCCGTCGAGGGCGCCGGGCCGGTCGGCACACGGGTGCCGTCACCGACGGTGGAAGCCCGGGTGAGTCCGTCCGCGGCTCGTAGGCCGCGCCCTGGCCCATCGAACACGCTTGTCCAAAGCACAGCTCCGGAGATCGACCATGTTCCTTGGCCTGCCCGCATCACGGGGGCGACTGCGCGTTTCCGGAACCCTCCTGAGCGCCCTCTGGCTGACCGTGCCGGCCTCCGCGCAGGCGATCGATCTCCAGGATCCGCTCGCCCTGCGTGACGTCGTTCGCGCTGCCTATATCCGCGCCGGCCAGCCCAAGACCGACGCAGAGATCGACGCCTTGTCGGTCACCGCCCGGCCGCTCGTGACCTTCGATCCGCGCGCCGCGACGGAAGCCGACATCGTCGGTCTCGTGGGACGGCTCGGCCTCGCGGATGCCTCGCTGCCGCAGCCGCCGGAACCCGTTTCCCTGACGCGAACCCTGTCGACCGATCCGCTGCCCGGTTATGGGGGCGTCGACTTGACCGGACGGACGGCCGTGGATCTCGCCGGCATGCTGCAACGGGGCGAGACGACGTCGCGCGAGATTGCGTTGCAGTACCTGTACAAGATCCAGCAACTCGACCATGCGGGCCCGGCCCTGCGCTCCGTCGAGCAGATCAATCCGGATATCCTGACGCTCGCCGATCAGGCGGACGCGCAGCGGATGGAGGCGCAGCGCCAGGGCCGGACGCTGCCGCCGCTCTTCGGCGTACCGGTCCTGCTCAAGATGAACATCGGCACCGGCGACGATCTTCGCACCACCGCGGGCTCGGCCGCCCTGATCGGATCCCGTCCGGCCGCCGAGGCGACGCTCGTGACCGGGATGCGGGAGCAGGGCCTGCTCATTATGGGCAAGGCCAATATGGGCCAGTGGGCCGGAATCACGAGCAACAATCACAGCGACACGGGCGGCCAGACGATCAGCCCGGTCGATCCAGCGATCGCAGTGGCCGGATCCAGCAGCGGGCCGAGCATCGCGGCCGCCATGCGCTTCGCGCCGCTCACCGTCGGATCGCAAACCTCCGACTCGATCATCTATCCGGCCCAGCAGCAGGGTCTCTACGCCCTCAAGCCGACGGCGGGCCTGATCAGCACGACCGGCATCGCGCCCTATTCCCGGCAGATCGACACCGCCGGCCCGATGGGCAACAGCGTCCATGACCTCGCCCTCGCCCTCAACGGCATGGTCAAGCTCGACACGACCGACACGCGCAGCAAAGACTTCGTCCGGCCTGCCGACTACAATGCTGACCTGACCGGTGACCTGACCGGCCTGAAGGTCGGCATCTACAGCGCGACGTCCACCGAGGATCCGCAGCGGCCGGCGCAATTCGATTCCCTCGTCGGCGGGATGCTGACGGCCGCGCACGCCGCCGTCGTGTCGCTCGATCACGTCAGCGTCGACGCGGCGGTCAAGACGGCGGTCCTGGCGATGTCGGACGACGATCTCGCCCAGTTCGTGAAGCTTGCCGATTCATCCGCGCAGATCCCGACCGATCCGGCCGCCAGGGCCGCGTTTCTGAGCGATTTCCGGCACTCCTTCACCGACGGGGCCAGCTGGGTCGAAGCCGCGACCAGAGGCGCCCAACCCTTCTACTTCTACGATGCCTACGTTTCGATCTCGGGCTATCTTGCCTCCCGCATCTCTTCGCCCGACGATTACAGGAGCGCGCTCGTCCGGCTGCTGGGAGACAAGTTCTCGCGGCTGAACGTGGACCCGAAGGTCTTCGCCCGCACGATCGACGACCTCGTGGCCTTCGCCCAGAAAAACCCCGGCCTCAATGGCGATTCAGCCCTGGCTTTCCTAGCCTCGGACAAGGTCGGACCCTTCGCCTCCATCGACGAATTCAATCGCGCCTACGCGGATTGGATCCGGATCTCGACGACGCTGATATCGAATGTCCGCAATGCCCTCGGTGTCGATGCGGTGGTCGGCTTCCTCGGCACGGACGACAACGACAACGACGGCCTCGGCCTGTTCAGCTTCTCGACGGAACAGACCTCCGCGTCGCCGCAGCTCAACGTGCCCTTTCAGGTGGGCGGGGCGCAGGCGAACATCCTCGTCGACGCCAATCCCTATCAGGAGCAGACGCTGTTGAGGATCGGCCAAGGCCTCCAGCAGCAACTGGGCTCCGATGCGTTCCGGCAATACCAGGCCGTGGCGCCCAATCCCCCTGCGACCGGGTATGGCGACGATCAGCCGGACGATTCCGGGCCGCTCCTGCCGCTCGTCCTCAAGAACCTCGACGACCATGGCCGCGCCACCAGGGCCCATCTGCTGACGACCGAGATGGCGCCGCTGGTGCTCGACGTCTCCGGCGCGACCGGCACGCCGCACTTCGACGGGCGCATCTCCGGCAATGGCGGCTTGATCAAGGACGGGACCGGCATTCAGCTCCTGACCGGGACGAGCGACTTCACCGGCGGGGTCCTCGTCTGGCAGGGCGGGCTCGCCGTCGACAAGACGGAGGCGCTCGGCGCCCCCAGCAACACCGTGACGCTGGAGAACAAGAGCGCGTTGATCGCCACCCGGAGCTTCGCGCTCGGGCGGCCCGTCATCCTGCGCGACGGCGGTACCCTCGGGGTGCTTGCCGGTGCGACGCTCACGGAAGATGCGGTCGTGTCCGGCAATGGCGGCCTGTCCAAGACGGGCCTGGGCCGATTGAGCCTTCGGGCCGACAACACCTATACGGGCGGCACGCAGATCCTGGCGGGCACCGTTTCGGTATCGCGGGAGGCGAATCTCGGCCAGGCCTACGGGGCTGTCACGATCGGCGACGGGGCCGCCCTGGAGGCGACGGCGAGCTTCACGTCCACGCGTCCCTTCACCTTGGAAGGTGCCTCGGGTCTGGCAGTCGATCCGGCTCAGACCCTGACGGTGTCGAACGTCGTGTCCGGTCCGGGGACCTTGTTCAAGCTCGGGCTGGGCACGCTGACGCTCTCCGGCACGAACACCTTCTCGGGCGGTGTCGTGCTCGCGGGCGGCACCCTCTCGGTGGCGCGCGACGCCAACCTCGGCGCCGCCACCGGTTCGCTCGCCTTCGACGGCGGAACCCTCCAGATCACCGGAACCGCCTTCACCGCCACGACCCGCCCGATCACCTGGAGCCGGAACGGCGGCGGCCTCGACATCGCCGATCCCGCCAACACCGTCACTCTCGCCCAGTCCCTCTCCGGATCCGGCGGACTGACCAAGCTCGGCTCCGGGACCCTCGCCCTGGCGGGCACCAACATCTACACGGGCGCCACCACCCTTGCGGAAGGCACCTTGCTCGCCCGCGACGGGCAGGCCATTGGCGACCGCAGCGCCGTCACCATCGCGGCGGGGGCCACCCTGGCGCTCGCCGACAGCGAGACCATCGGATCCCTCGCCGGACAGGGCCGCGTCGCGCTCGGCAACGCCCGCCTCACCGCCGGAGCGGACGGCACCTCCACCACCTTCGCCGGCACCCTCGACGGAACCGGCGGCCTGACCAAGGCCGGCGCCGGAACCCTGACGCTGACCGGCGCCAGCACCTACACCGGCGGCACCACTATCGCGGCCGGCACCCTCAACCTCTCCGCGACCGCCCGTCTCCTCGCCCCACTCGTCAGTCGGCCCGACACCGCCCTGGTCAACGCCGGAACCCTGGCGGGCGGGCTCATCAATGCCGGCACGGCGTTCAATAGCGGCGCCATCACGGGCGGCGTCGCCAATATCGGCAGCCTGACCACCTCCGGCACGGTGGCGGGCGGGCTGACCAACACCGGCACGGTGCTGACCAGCGCCGGCCGGATCGACGGCGCCATCCGCAACGACGCCGGGACCCTCGCCGTCACCGGAACTGTGGCCAGCGACGGAACCTTCGCCAACGCCGCCGGTGCGACGCTGGCGGTCACCGGCGCCTACAGCCTCGCCGGGCCGCTCACCAACGCCGGCACGGTCGCGGTCGCGCGGGCCGCCAGCCTCACGGCGTCCGCCGGCCTCGGGAATGCCGCCAGCCTCACTAATGGCGGGACGATCACCGGAGGGGTCGCAAACACCGGCTGGCTCACGACCAGCGGAACCATTGCCGGCAGCCTCATCAATGCCGGCTGGACCCAGAACAGCGGCGCCGTCACGGGCGGCGTGTCGAACAGCGGTACGCTCGCCACCTCCGGCACGATCGCGGGCGGGCTGACCAACACCGGCACCGCCACGGCCAGCGCCGGCCGGATCGACGGCGCCATCCGCAACGAGGCCGGCACCCTCGCCGTCACCGGGGCGGTGGCCGGCGACAGCACCTTCACCAACGCCGCAGGCGCAACGCTCGCGGTCACCGGCGCCTACAGCCTCAGCGGGCCGCTCACCAACGCCGGTACGGTCGCGGTCGCGCGGACCGCGAGCCTCACGGCGGCTGCCGGCCTCGGCAATGCCGGCAGCCTCACGAATGGGGGGACGATCACCGGCGCGGTCGCGAACACCGGCACGCTCACGAATGACGGAACTATCGCCGGCGGCCTCGCCAATGCCGGTCAGGCAGCCAACAGCGGCACCATCACGGGCGGTGTGTCGAACAGCGGCAACCTCGCGACGAACGGGGCGATCTCCGGCGGCCTCGCCAATGCAGGCTGGACCCAGAACAGCGGCGCCATCGCGGGCGGTGTGTCGAACAGCGGCATGCTCGCCACTGCCGGCACGATCACGGGCGGGCTGATCAACACGGGTACCGTCACGGCCTCCGCCGGCCGGATCGACGGCGCCATCCGCAACGGGGCCGGCACCCTCGCCGTCACCGGGGCGGTGGCCAGCGACAGCACGTTCGCCAACGCCGCGGGCGCGACCCTGGCGGTCACCGGCGCCTACAGCCTCAGCGGGCTGCTCACCAACGTCGGCACCGTCACGGTCGCCGACGGCGGCCGATTCCTGGCCGGCGGCATCGCCAATGCCGGCCTGCTCACCGTGGCGCAGAATGCCAGCGTCGTCGACGACCTGCTCAACACCGGCCGCCTCGTCAACGCCGGCAGCTTCACCGCCGACGCCGTCAACGCCGCCGGCGCCACGCTCGTCAACACCGGCACCTTCACCACGGTCTCCGCGCCCTTCGCCAATGCCGGCACCCTGATCAGTTCCGGCACCCTCACGGGTGGGCTGGCCAATACCGGCATCGTCCAGGCCTCGGGCGTACTCGCGGGCGCGGTGAGCAACGCCCCCGGCGCCACGTTCGCGCTCACCGGACCGACTACCGGCATCACCCGGCTCACCAACGACGGCAGCCTCGACCTCGGCCGCACCGACCTCGCGGTCGGCTCGCTGGCCGGCTCAACGCCCGAAGCCGTGCTGGGCAACGGTCAGCTCACCGTCGGCGGCGACGGCGCCTCCACCCTCTATGCCGGCCGGATCGTCGACGGCGCCACGCAGACCAGCCTGACCAAGGTCGGGCCCGGCACCCTGACGCTGTCGGGGCTCAGCACCCTGTCCGGGCCGGTCCGCGTGCTCGGCGGCGAACTCGCCGTCACCGGGGCCCTGCCCAACGCCCCCCTCGCGATCGGGCCAGGCAGTCTGCTGACCGGCGAGGCCCGGTTTGGCAGCCTGAGCCTCGGCACCGGTGCGACGCTCGCCCCGGGCATCGGCGCGGGGGCGCTGGGCCGGATCAGCGTGGCCGGCAGCCTCGTCCTGGCGCCGGGGGCGCTCTACCGGGTCGATGCCACCGCGGACGGCCGCGCCGACCGGGTCGACGTCGGCGGCAGCGCCACGGTGACGGGCGCCACCGTCCAGGCGTTTGCCGGCACCGGCCAATATGCGCCGCGTACGCGCTACACCATCCTGACCGCGGCGGCCGGCGTGCAGGGTCGGTTTGCCGGGGTGAGCAGCAACTTCGCCTTCCTGACCCCGTTCCTGGGATACGCCTCCGACGCGGTGACGCTGACGCTGGCGCGCAACGACCTCGACTTCGCCGCGGTGGCGCAGACGCGCAACCAGCGCGCGGCGGCTGCGGCCGCACAGGCGGGCGCGGTCGGTTCGCCGCTCTACGACGCCGTGGCGATGCTCTCGGCGCCTCAGGCGCAGTCAGCGTTCGGCGCGCTTTCGGGGGACGGGCATGCCACCCTCGCCACGACCGTGTTCGCCAATGCCGGCCTTCTGCGCGAGGCGGTGCTCGACCGTCTGCGCTGGGACGCGGCTCCGGGGGCGCGGCCGGGCGATGGGTTGGAGTCGGCCGTGAGCCTGTGGGGACAGGGGCTCGGCAGCGTCGGGTGCGTGCGCGCGGATGGCAACGCCGCCGGCGTGTCTCGCCACAGCGCCGGCTTCCTGCTGGGCCTGGACGCGCGGGTCGGCACGTCGCTTGGCGCCCTGCGCATGGGCGCGGTCGGCGGCAGCCTGGAGTCTGGCTTTGCCAGCCCGGCCCAGGTCCAGGCCGGCGCGCTCACGAGCACGTTCGGGGGCGTCTACGGCAGCCTGGAGGCGGGATCGGCCATACTGCGGTTCGGGGTGCTGGCCGCGTACGATCCGGCCCAGCTCCGGCGCGTGGTCGCGTTCCCGGGTCTGTCGGACAGCGCCACGGCGCGGCTGGGCGGGCATAGCGTGCAGGGCTTCGGCGAGGCGGGCTATCGGATCGGCCTGAGCGCGGCGGTTGAGCTGGAGCCGTTCGCGGGCGGGACGGTGGTGTCGGTCACGCGCGAGCGGTTCGCAGAGCGGGGCGGAGCGGCCACGCTGACCGGCTTCGGGCAGGAACACACGGTGCCGAGCGCCATCATGGGCTTGCGGATGCAAGCGCCGCTGGACCGCGACGTTCCTGCTCTGGCGTTCGTGCATGGGATGATCGCCTACCGGCGGTCGTTCGGCGACTTGGCACCGAGTGTGCCGCTGGCCTTCCCGGGGGACCGGGGCGCGGTTCGCGAGCCGGGGTCTGCCGCTCGACCGGGACGTGCTGGTGAGCGAGGTCGGGCTCGGGCTGATGCTCGCGCCGGGCCTGAGCGCCGGGCTTTCTTATACCGGGCAGATCGGTGCGCGCGCCCAGGATAACGCCACCAAGGGGATCTTGATCTATAAATTTTGAAATTTTGACTGAAATTATGCTGTAGTTTAGCAGTACTCTTTGCGTCATGAGGCGGATGGATGCGAAGCGTTTTTGGTGCCGCGACTCGGAGGTCATCCGAACCATCACACCGCCGGATCAAACACCTGGGACTGACCCTGACCCAGCCAACTGGTCGGCAAGGCGATCTGCTCTTCGGTGAACCTGCTCTTCTTCACGGCTCTGTTCCTCCCATCAGGGTCTCGCAAACCGGAAAACTCGTACTCAGGCCGGACCAATGCGATGGGAGGACGTCATTGCCTGCCCTAGGCCGACATGCTCCCAATCACCGGTCGCAGACGTCCACGATCAAGACGCCCTCGATCCGACTGGCTGTCGGGGGCGGAAGACTGGCCTTGTCGTTGTAGAGGGAGGCCGCATGGCAGATCTCATGCAAAATAAGGCAAACGTGATCGCGTTCTACGAGCTGATGTTCAATGAGTGCCGTCCACGTGAAGCAATCGAGCGGTATGCCGGCGACGCTTACATCCAGCACAACCCGCATGTGGCCACGGGCAAAGACGGCTTCATCGCCTATTTCGAGCGCATGGCGCGTGAGTGGCCGGGGAAGCGGGTGTCGGTGAAGCGGGCAATCGCCGAGGGCGATATGGTCGTGCTGCATTGCCATCAGCACTGGCCGGGCGACCACGATTACGCGGCCGTGGACCTTTTCCGTCTCGATGAGAACGGCCGGATCGTAGAGCACTGGGACGTGCTGCAGATCCTGCCAGAGGCCTCAGCCAACCCCAACGGGATGTTTTGAACGGCGACACTCGCCTCCGCATCGGCGTGCCGCACGATTCGAGGCCGGCATGCGGGCGCGTCGCGCGGGCGCTGCGGCGGGTCGTGAGCGGATGGGTGGCCTCGTCCGCTTCCGCACAAGGCTGCGTGGGGGCGGACGGGCAGGCCCCCCCCCTGGCTGTCGATCCAGGGGGTTCGGTTCGGGTATGAGCCTCGCGACCGGGGCGGTGACATCAGCCCCGGTCGCGATCGGCGGGTCCTGTGGCGCTGGGATGCGTGCCAGGGCCCGCCGCCCTTGAGGCTCGTTGGCTACGGCTTGTTGGCTGGGGCCGGGTTGGTCGTCGTCGCCGGAGGCGCCGGGTTTGCCGGTGCGGTGCTGGCAGGCGGCGGAGGAGGCGGGGGGGTCTCGGCCTTCTTCTCGTCTTTGCAGGCCGTGAGCGCGAGCAGGCCGACGAGCGGCAGCAGATAGCCAATACGCATGAGCGTTCCTCCTGTTTGGACCGGGTAGGCGGTAAGGAACGTCACCCGACCGCTGTTCGATCCGGCGCGCGGTGATCCCGGCCCCGCGCCTGATGCCGGTTCATCATGGGTATGGTCGCGGCTGCCCACCGCCACCGGTCTGATTTGGATGTCCCGCGAGACCATCCGGAACAATTCTCTCACCCCGTTCCATCATCGCAGACCGTCAAATCGGGACGGCACGGAGCGGGGATCGCGAGATTCTGCTTCGGGCCGGAAACAGGCGCGGCGACGACGTCCGCGGCCCTGAATTCTTGCCCGAAGGCGGACCGGGGGAAACCCACCCCGAGCGGTCGCTCCGTTCCCCACCCATGGGGGCCTAGGGAAGGCTGTCATGCCTTCCCGGGAGCAGCGCGCCTCGCCCTGGTCCCGAGCAATCCGGTTCAGGTGGATGGGCGCTTCAACGGTCTTCGGCGCTCTTCATGCGCAGGCGCCGACGCGTTATACGGCAGCGCTTGAGGTCTGATGTGTTCAGGACGTGCCCAGGTGCCGGACTATGAGGAAGAAGCCCGCATCATTCGCGAGCTGACGCGGGCGGGCGCCGGACCAGACCCTTTCTCGTCGGCCGTTCGCGCCACGCGCATGCCGATGCTCATCACCGACCCGCGACAAGACGACAACCCGATCGTCTTCGCCAACGCGGCCTTCACGCGGCTGACGGGCTATGGACGCGACGCCATCATCGGGCGGAACTGCCGCTTCCTGCAGGGACCTGCGACCGACCGGGCGGACGTCGCGCGCTTGAGGAGCGCGATCGACAGCAGGACGCCGATCGAACTCGACCTCCTGAACTATAAGAAGGACGGCTCGACATTCTGGAACCGCCTCCTCGTCTCTCCCGTGTTCGGGGAAGACGGTCAGCTCACCTACTTCTTTGCGTCCCAGTTCGATGTCACCCTGGAGCGTGAACGTCTGGTTCGCCTCCAGCGCGATCGCCTTGATCTGGAGGCGGAGGTCGCGCGGCGCAATGTCGAGTTGCAGGCGAGCGAGGAGCGCCTGCGCTTTGCCCTCGAGGCGGGGCAGCTTGGCAGCTGGAGCATCAACCTCGACACGGGGCATCTGACAGCGTCCGACAGCTGCAAGGCGATCTGCGGACGCCAGCCCGACGAGCCGCTGAGTCTCGAAGAACTGCGCGCCTCCATCCACCCGGACGATCGTGCGGTCCAGCAGGCCGCGATCGAGCAGGCGATCGCGAACCGGTCGCTTCTCGACGCCGAGTATCGCCTGACGACGCCCGCCGGTCAGGAGCGATGGGTCCAGATTCGGGGGAAGGCGCATTACCGGGCCGACGGGACGCCGATCCTGATCACGGGAACATCCCAGGACATCACGGACCGTCGGGCGGTTCAGAGCCATCGCGCGCTGCTGACCCGCGAACTCCACCATCGCATGCAGAACACGCTGGCCTCACTGCAAGCCGTCGTCTCGCAGACCATGCGGCGCGCCAACTCGCTGCAGGACGCCGCCGCGACGCTGACGGCGCGCATCCAGGCGATGTCGGCCGCCAATACCCTTCTGATCACGGAGGATTTCGGCAGCGTCTCGATGCAGGGCCTCATCATGCGTTCGCTCGCTCCCTTCGGGGTCGAAGACGGCGACCGCTTTCAGCTCTCGGGACCGGATCTGCGCCTGCCCCCACAGGTTGTCGTCGCCTACGCCCTGGCACTCCATGAGCTGGCGACCAACTCGACCAAGTACGGCGCGTTGTCTGTCGCCGCGGGTGTGGTCGACGTGGCGTGGAGCGTTCAGGGCGGGAAGGAGCCTCCGCTCCTCCATATTCGCTGGCAGGAGCGCGGAGGTCCCCCGGTCGTTGCCCCGCGGCAGACGAGCTTCGGAACCCAGCTGATCAAGCGCGTTTTGGCCACGGAGATCGGTGGGCGGGTCGATATCGACTACCGCGCCGAGGGCGTCGTCTTCACAGCCGTCGCCCCGTTGGCGAACGCCGACCGGGATGACCGCGCTCAGACCGAATAGCGCCGTCCGCCGGCCATCCGGTTGCTGCCCCGGGCGGACCGTCGTCGGCCCGAGCGACCCGGCTTTCGGTTGCGGGACCGCGGGAGCCACGCCCGACCTCGGGCGTTGCATGACGGGCCGTGGCATCGAACACGGTCGCCGGTTCGATCCCGAGGTGCCGCCATGGTCGCGATCCCCAATCCGTCGCCGGATACGCAGGACGATCACCCCGAGGCGGATCTGGACCGGGTGAACGACCTCCTCGCCGTCTGGGCGGCCCGCTCCGCCGCCGAGAGCGCCGCGCTCATCGAGCGGTTCGAGGCGATGGGCTACGAGGTCCGGGACAAGTCCGAGGACGAGATCGCCGAGATCCTCCATCGGGCACCGACCCGTGCCGCGCGAAAGACCGCGGCGCGATAGCTGAGAGTTGTAGGTAAAAAAACCTTGAAATTCTGAGTTTTCCTGATATGGTGGCCCCTCGGTGCGTCCGTGGTGAACCATACGGAACAAAACATGAACAAACCTTTCAAGGGTGGCCGCGTGGCTTCGGTGCAGGCGCGGCCGCGCGGCGCCGGACCTGGGGATCTGCCGGCGGATGCGTGCCGCCTTCTGGCGCGACTGGGCGAGGCGGGCGCCGATGCGCGGCCCGATCCCCTGGTTGAGGATGCGCTGGTGATCCGGCGCAGCGGCGGCGGTGTCTCGGTGGGGGGCGGGCGCTTCGCGGCCGCGGCCGGCCGGGCTCTGGCCGCGGCCGATCTGGCGACGTGGAACGAGGCCGGCACGCGGCTGACGATCACGGAGGCCGGGCGGGCGCGCCTGCGCCGGCAGGCCATGCCGGGCGATCTGGCCTTCGCGGCCCAGCACCACGACCTCGCCGTCGTGGAGGGGGGTGGTGCGGAGCCGACCCTCCGCAACGCTGCCGAGAACCCCCTGGCCTGGATGGTGCGCCGACGCGACCGGGACGGCACGCCGCTCATCGACGCGGCGGCGTTCGAGGCCGGCGAGCGGCTGCGGCGGGACATGACCGCCGCCGCGTTGCTGCCGCGCATGGGCTCGGATTTCGGGGCCCCCCGGGTCGATGGCGGCGGTCCCCGCGACCCGGCCAGCGCGGCCGACCACGTGATCGCGGCCCGGCAACGGGTGCGCGGGGCCCTCGATGCGGTCGGGAGCGACCTGTCGGGCCTGCTGATCGACCTCTGCGGCTTCCTCAAGGGCCTGGAGCGGATCGAGGCCGAGCGGCGCTGGCCGGCCCGCTCGGCCAAGGTCGTGGCCCGCATCGCCCTGGGGCGGCTGGCCGAGCATTACGGGCTGGAGCGGGAGGCGACGGGGCCCGATCGGGGCCGACTGCGCCTCTGGCGGGGGTGAGGCCCCTCAGGCCCCGGCGGCGAGCCGGACCGCGTCGCGGTGGATGCGTTCCGCCATCGCCCGCACGCCGTTGGAGCGCTTCGAGGTCACGTGGGCGCCGAAGCGGAGCTGCCGGAACAGGTCGAGGCCGTCGGTCTCGGCGGCCTCCCGGGGCGTCTTGCCGGTGTAGAGCGCCACCATCAGCGCCACGAAGCCGCGGACGATGAACGAATCGCTGAAGCCGTGGAGGACGAGGCGCGGCGTGCCGTCGGACGGCTCCGCCTTCGTGTCGATCCAGACCTGGCTCTCGCAGCCATGGACGCGGTTCGCCTCGGTCCGCTCCGACTCGGGCATCGGCGGCAGGGCGCGGCCCAGCTCGATCAGATACTCAAGCCGCATGTCGTCGTCTTCGACGATCTCGAAATTCTCGATGATGGTGTCGATCGGAGGAAGCATGCTCGGCCGGGTCCGGTAGGGTCCACGCCGCTATAGGCCGACCGCGCCGTCATGGCGACGGGGCCCGGCGACGCGGTCGCTCATTGCGCGGCGGGGCGGGTCGGCGGCAGGGTCAGCCACAGGGGATCGCCCGGGCTGGCATCGCCCGACACGCTGATCTCGGCCTGTGCCGCGTAGGCGGCGATGAGGCGGGGGCCGAGCTTCGGGACGTTCGACCGGCCGGAATCGGCCATCTCGCTCACCCCGGAGACGATCGACAGGCGCGCCGGGAGGCCGGACTCGATGTCGATGGCGATGGAGCAGGCGACGTGCTCGGCCGTGGCGTCCAGGCACTCGGCGACGATCTCGGCGACGATCATGCCGAGGGCGTTGGCGGTGCGCGGCTCCACGAGGCCGTTCCCCGAGCCGCCGACATGGACGCTGATCCGCCCGGCCCGCCGGAGCTGCCCGAGCCCGGAGGCGAGGCGGTGGAGGTAATCCTTGAGGTCGATCGACGCGATGTGCGGCGCCTCATGGAGATGTTGCTGCACCAGCGCGATCGCCCGGACCCGCTGGCCCAGGGCCTCGAAGCTGCCCCGGCAGGCATCCGGCGCCGCCCGGCCGTAGAGGCCGATCAGGCTGACCATCACTTGGAGGTTGTTGCGGACCCGGTGGTAGACCTCGGCCAGCAGCGCCTCCTTCTCGGCCAGCGCGTGCTCGATATGCTCCTCCGCGTGCTTGCGGTCGGTGATGTCGAAGCAGGAGCCGAGATAGCCCTGGAACCGGCCATCCTCCATGAGGGGGCGGGCCGTGTCGAGCAGCCAGCGGTACTCGCCGTCGTGCCGCCGCAGCCGGAACTCGACGGTGAACGGCGCCCGCGCCTCGAAGGCCTCGGCGACGATCCGGGCATGCCGGTCGAAATCCTCGGGATGCAGTCCGCTGCGCCAGCCGAGCCCGAGTTCCGCCTCGAGGGGGCGTCCGGTGAATTCCAGCCAGCACTCGTTGTGGTGGATCGCGTGACCGGCCTCGTCCGAGCGCCACATCATCAGGGGCACGACGTCGGCGAATCGCTTAAAGCTGTCGCTCAGGGCAGCGGCTTCCGCGGTCCCCTGTGCCGGACCCCGACCAGGATCCCCCGAGGGGCCGTTATCCGGCGGTTGTGCCGCGCCGGACCCTGGTGGCTCACCGACCATTCTGTACCCGATTCACTTTGACGAACTGCGTAAAAGGCGATGCCTGCGTGCGGATGGCGCCGGTCAACGTGTCGACCGGACGGCCGTTCCGGTCTTCCACCGCCTTCAACAGCGCACTTTCGGCGACGATAGCCGCGATACCTTTCGAGCCCGTTCCGCGCCCCGCCGCCCTGCGCGCCCGAACCGGGGCGCACGGCCGGACCGCACGCGCCGGCGAGCCGGTCGGGCAGACCGGCCATCACGCGGGAGCGACAACCTGTGAGTGACGATGAGATAACTTTAGATAGTTCGTGACGCGATGCTCTGGTTGTGTCTGATGGTGTTTGACACAACCTTGAGGGCGCCGTGCTGCCTGGCCCGATCGCGACCGTTCCCATCCTCCGCCGGAGGGGCGCCGGTGGCGACGCCAGCCGGTGGCGGATCTCGCTGCGGCCCAGAGCCTTCCGCCGGGGCGCTGCCCGCTGGTGCGCCCTCGGTGGCTGCCTCCTCCTCGCCATGGCGGGCAGTGCGACCGCGCGGCCCTTCTCCGAACCGGACGACCGGAATCTCGACCGGCACGGCCATTACCGGAGCCGGGACGGATCCGAGGTCCATCAACCGGCCAAGAGCCTCGACGGCGCCAAACCGGCCGGCGCCACCGCCAAGTGCCGGGACGGGACGTGGAGCTTCAGCCATACCCATCGCGGCACCTGCTCCCGCCACGGCGGCGTCGCCCGGTGGGAAGGCTGAAGCCCAGGGCGAGCTCTGCCTTAAATCCTATCCCGGGCCAAGAATAGGAATTTGCGCTTGACACCGTCGCGCTGCCCGTGTATCAACACGGCACGGTCGAGACGTGTGCGGAGAGACGCCGATGTGGCCACCTCCTCCCAGCAGGGCGGATAGCCGCGCTGAGGCCCTGAAGCTTCTCCGAGAGACCGATCTGGCGTTCGACGCGATCAGCGCCCGCCTCGGTGTCCATCCGAGCACGGTCCGCACCTGGAACGTCCGGGCCGGCTGGCTGAGACCGCGGAAGCATCGGCCCAGGCTCCTGACGGCGCGGTGGCCGGCGGCGCGTCGGGCGGCGCTGATCCGCCTGCTCTGCACCCCGGGCGCCGATCCCGGCGACGTCACCGAGATCCTGGGACTCGGCCGGCTCGATGCCGCGATGCTGGCCTCGGCCTTCGGGGCGGATCTGCCGCCGACTTTGATCCGGCGCGGCGACCCGGCGACCGATCCGGCGACCCTGCGGACGCATCTGCGCGCCCACATCCTCCGGCAGATCGCCGCCTTCGACGCGACGCTGAGCGGGGTGGGGCCGGCCGCGCGCGACTCCGCCCGGATCCTGCGCGACCTCGGCGGGCTCAAGCGGCTCCTCGACACGGTGGATGCGGACAGGGCGCGGAGCGCGGGGGAGGAGGGGGGCGATGGGAGCGAACCCGACCTGCCCGCCCTGCGCGCGGAGATCGCGCGACGCTATGCTGGCTTTATCGGCGGCCGGACGGCTGCCTGACTTCCTCGGGACCCTGCCTCAGGACCTGCTCCGGGCCCTGGCCGGCGACTGGCTGCATCAGGCCCGGCCCGATCAGCTGCCGCCGCCCGAGCCCTGGACCACCTGGGCGGTGATCGGCGGCCGCGGCAGCGGCAAGACCCGCACCGGGGCCGAGTGGGTCGACGCCCTCGCCCGGGGCGATCCGGCCTTCACCGAGGACCCGGTCGGACGGATCGCGCTCGTGGGCGAGACCCATCTCGACGTGCGCGACGTGATGGTCGACGGTCCCTCGGGACTCCTCGGCCTGCCGGCGCGGGGGCGCGCCCGCCCGGTCTGGTCGCCGAGCCGCCGCCGCGTCGAGTGGAGCAACGGTGCGGTCGCGCTGGCCTTCTCGGCTGAGGAGCCGGACGCCCTGCGCGGTCCGCAATTCGGCGCCGCGTGGTGCGACGAGGCCGCCAAATGGCGCCGGCCGGACGCCGCCTTCGACATGCTGCAATTCGGCCTGCGCCTCGGCGCCCGGCCGCGCAACTGCGTGACGACGACCCCCCGGCCGGTGCCGCTGATCCGCCGCCTGCTCGCCGATCCGCGCACGGTGGTGAGCCGGGCCCGGACGCATGACAACGCCGCGCATCTCGCGCCGGACTTCCTCGACCAAGTGGTCGGGCGCTACGCCGGCACCCGGCTCGGCCGTCAGGAACTCGACGGCGAGCTCATCGCCGACCGGGACGACGCCCTGTGGAACCGCGCCGCGCTGGAGGCGGGCCGGGTCGCCGCCGCGCCCGATCTCGGCCGGATCGTCGTAGCGGTGGATCCCCCGGCCGCCTCCGGGGCGCGCTCGGATGCCTGCGGGATCGTGGCGGCCGGGCACGCGGGGGGGCACGCCTACGTCCTGGCCGATGCGAGCCTCGCCCGCGCCACCCCGCAGGCCTGGGCGGGTGCGGCGCTGGCGCTCTATCACCGGCTCCAGGCCGACGCCCTCGTGGTCGAGGTCAACCAGGGTGGCGAGATGGCCGCCGCCGTGCTCGGCCAGTGCGACCCCGCGGTGCCGGTCACGCGGGTGCACGCCACGCGCGGCAAGTATCTCCGCGCCGAGCCGGTCTCGCTGCTCTACGCTCGCGGACTGGTCCACCATGTCGGAGCGTTCCCGGCGCTGGAGGACGAACTGTGCGATTTCGGGCCGGACGGCCTGTCCGGCGGGGCCTCGCCCGACCGGCTCGACGCCCTGGTCTGGGCGCTGACGCATCTGATGCTCGGGCCGCAGGCCGAGCCGCGGATCCGGCGGCTTTGACCGCGGCATCTAGAAAACAATTCGGCGCGCTTCCGTGAGAAGCGCGCCGGAGGTGGTTCGTGGTCTCTGGAACGAACTGCATCCTGTATACACAATGTCGTGCGCCAAAGCTGTAGCTGTCCTGCCACGGCGTGCCGTCCCGTGCTGGGAATCCCCACCACAATTCTTCGGCTTGTGCGACGGCGGCGGGTGGATCGGGCCGCGCATCCTGGGGGCACGATCCTTGCCGTCAGCTTGGGGCGCCGCAGGCGCGCCCGGCATCCAGAACCCCGGGCCCCGGCGGGTCCTGCAATCCGGACGGTCCAGCACGGGGGGCGCCGTCACGGAGGCGCGGTCAGGGTCCGCAGGGCGGCCCGGACGTCGGCCAGGGAGCCGACCAGGGCATAGCAGGCGAAAGCGTGCGCGCCGGCGGCGGCGTGCGTCACCCGGAACCGGCAGCTCAGGCGGTTCGCTCCGGCCTCGGCGGCGACCGCGAAGCCGGGTCGCGGCGCGTCGGGCTCCTGCTCCGGCGGGCCCGGCGCCCAGACCGCCAGGGCGTGCGAGCCCTCCGGCGTCGCCAGGATCACGGGGTCCGGCCGGTCCCCCGGTTCGGGATCGAGGGGCGCGATCCCGCCGCTGGCCGGGTCGAAGCGCCAGGCCGACGAGAATTCCGCCGGCACGGCGGCGGCGAGGGGTTCGAGCCGGAGCGCCGCCGCGGCCTCGGCCAGGTCGAAGCGGGCCTGCACCTCCACGGCGTTGCCGAGGCCGGGCAGGCCGAGGGCAATCCGCTTGTGCAGGATCGGCGCGGGCAATGCCGCGGCCGCGGCGCCCGTCGGGCAGTCTGACGGGGGCTCGTCGGCGGGATCGGACGGCCCGTCCCAGGCCATGCGGGTCTCGGTCTCGGCCCAGCTCCGTCCGGCGCGCAGGGCGCGGAGACGGCGGGCGGCGGGTTCGCCGGTGGGGTCCTGCGGGGTGCCCGCCTCGCTCGCCCGGCGGCAGCCGCGTCCGGACCCGACCTCCGCCCGCGCCTGCAGGGCATCGCCCGGTTCGGTATCGGCCAGGAACGTGACGCCGTCCCAGGTCAGGGTGTCCACCGCTCCGGCGACCCGCCGGGACAGGCGCAGGCTGATCTCGGACCGGCCGAAGGGGCGCGCCAGGATCAGGGTTCCATCGGGTTCCGGCCAGAGGGGCGCGGGCCCGGGCGCATCCCCGGCCCGTGCGGGCGCGGC
>NZ_BACT01000815.1:0-7589 GCF_000333255.1 Methylobacterium sp. B1
GGACGGCCGAGCCTGGACGCCCGGTTCGTCAAGGCCGAGATCGCCCTCGCGCCGCTCCTGAAGGGCGAGTTCCGCTTCACCGAGACCCGGATCGGCCGGGCCGAGATCAAGCTCCCGGTCGCCGGCCCCGACGCCCTGAAGCTGCCGGCCGATTTCGGTGGCGCCCTGCGCGACCGCGACCTCGCGATCGAGAACCTGCAGATCCAGCAGTTCCTGGTCACCACGCAGGTGCCCGCCACCGGGCGGACCGACCAGCTCTACGTCCAGGACCTGCACCTGCAGGCGCCGGCCCTGGTCGGCCCCTGGCGGGTCGAGGGGACGAGCGGCGGCATCCCGTTCCGGGCGGTGAGCGGCACGCCGGGACCCGACGGGCGCCTCGCCGCCAAGATCTCCGGCGGCGGCGACGCGGCTCCGCGCTTCGAGGCGGATGCACGCTTCGGCCTCGCGCCGAGCGAAGCCGGCGGCTCCCTGGTCGAGGCCGAGGGCTCGGCGCGCCTCGTCGTCGGGCCGCCGACCCAGGCCGCGGGCGCCTACCTGCCCTTCTCGCTGGCCGGCACCTTCAAGGCCCGGGGTACGCAGGTGCGGTTCGAGGGCGTCGACCTCGCCATCGATCCCGGGGGCCGGAGCCTGCGGTTCGGCGGCACCGGCCGGCTCGATCTCCGCCAGTGGCGCGGCGGCCTGACCCTCGAGGCCCGCCGCCTCGACCTCGACGCCTTCCTGACCTCGGCGGAGGGCCAGAACCTGATCGGCCGCGGCCTGCCGCGCTCGGCCGGCAGCCTGCCGGCCATGCTCGACCTCGACCTCACGGTAGGCAGCGCCGTGCTCGGCGGCGAGGATTGGTCGAACCTCGCCCTCACCGGCACCCTGGAACGGGCCGGCGGCCTGCTGCTGCGCCGCCTGTCGGTGACGGGCCCGGCCGACGCCACCGTCGCGGCGAGCGGGCAGGTCGAGACGGCCCCGTTGCGCTTCACCGGCCCGGTGGCGCTCACCGCCCCCGATTCGGAGGCGCTGGGCCGCTATCTGCGCCGCCTCGGCGCCGAGGGGCCCCTCGTCGCGCTCCTCGACGGGCGCACGGTCGAGGCCGCCGCCGACCTGTCGGCCGCCGCCACCGGCCTGTCCCTGCGCAACCTGCGCCTCGGACTCGGACCGGCGCGGATCACCGGCAACGCCCGCTACACCGCCGCCGAGGGCACCGAGCGCGGCCGGTTCGAGGCCCAGATCCGCGCCAGCGGCCTCGACATCGCCGGCCTGCCGCCCCTTGGGACGACGCTCGGGACCCTGCGCGACACCGACCTCGCCCTGACCCTGGAAGCGAAGGATGTCCGGTTCGGCGCCACGGGCTCCGGCACTGGGACGATCGCGGCGCGGATCCAGTCCGACGGCGCCGGCCTCACGGTCGACAGCCTCGACGTCACCGATCTCGCCGGCGCCAGCGCCCGGCTGTCCGGCCAGATCGGCGCGGACGGGACCGGCCGCGTCTCCGGACGGCTGAAGGCCCCGGCGGCGGCGCCGCTGCTCGGCCTGCTCGAGCGGGTCTGGGTGGGCGAGATCCGCCTGCTGCCCGCCGTCCTGCGGGACGCGCCCCTCGACCTCGCCGTCACCCTCGACCGGGCGGGCGGCGCGGCCGCGGCTTTGCGGACTCAGGCGCGGGGCAGCGCCGGCGGCGGCACCCTCGACCTGACCCTGGCGAGCCGCGGCACGCGGATCGAGGGCGGCACCGCCACGCTCACCGCGCCCCGGGCGGGGGCGTGGTTCGGCCGCTCCGACATCGTTGGCCTCCAGCAGCCCGCCGAACTGCACGTGACGGCCGAGCGGCCGGACGGGCAGGCCCTCGCTCTGACGGCGAACGGCACGGTCGCGGGCCTCCGGCTCTCCACCGGCCGCCCGATCCTGGTCGGTCCCGACTTCGTGCCCACGGGCGGCGAAGTCCGGGCCGACACGGCCGATCTGGCGCCGTTCCTGACGCTCGCCGGCGCCGCGACCCTGGCCCCCGGCGCGTGGCCGGCCGACCTCACCGTCACGCTGTCGCGGCAGCAGGGCGAGGCCGCCGCCGCCATCGCCGGCACGGTCGCGGGTTCGGGGGTGAACGGGACGCTGCTGCGGGCGGCGGGCGGCGCCCTGCACGGCCGCCTCGCCCTTGACCGCCTGTCCGTGCCGCAGCTCGCCGCCGCCCTGGTGATCCCGCCGGGGGCGAACGGCACGTTCGGGCCGCCAACGGCCCATCCGGCCCTGTCCCTCGACGCCCGCGTCGCCAGCCTGGATCTCGGGCGCGGCCTCGTCGCCACGGAGGCGACGGCCGCCCTGGGCCTCAACGATGGGAACCTGATCCTGCGGGACCTGTCCGGCAAGCTCGCCGGGGGACGGCTCGTGGGTTCGGTGACGATCGCCCGTCTCGGGGCCGGCGCCGCGGTCTCCGGCTCGGGCAGCCTCGACGGTGCGGCGCTCCCGACGCTGGCCGGCGGCCCGATCGGCGGCCGCCTGAGCGCCGATCTGCGGTTCGCCGCCACGGCCGAGACCCTGCCGGGCCTCGCCGACAGCCTCTCGGGCAGCGGCGCGCTCACCCTGACCGATCTGAGCCTGCCCGCGGCCGATCCCGCGGCCCTCGGCCGGGTGCTGGCCCGGGCGGCCGAGATGGACGACCCGCTCCGCGAGGGGCGGCTCCAGGCCCTGGTCACCGAGGAACTCGCCCGGGGCGGCGGGCAGGCGCGGGGATCCGCCCGGGCCGCCGCCACCATCGTGGGCGGCGTCCTGCGGGCCGGGCCGTTCGACCTCGATCTCGGCCCGGCCCGCTGGGCCGGCACCGTCGGCTACGACCTGCGCGCCGGCCGCCTCGACGTCCGCGGCACGCTCGTGGGCGGCCCGGTCCCCCGGGGCTGGAATGCCGGCCCGCCCGCGGTCCAGTTCGGCCTGACCGGGCCCCTCGGCGCGCCGGAGCGCGTACTGGACGTCGGCACCCTGTCGAACGGCCTCGCCGCCTTCGTGCTGCAGCGCGAGCTGGAGACGATCGAGCTGACCGAGGCCGACCAGGTGGAGCGGCAGCGCCGCCGCGCCCGGATCGAGATGGACCGGGCCCGCGCGGCGGCTCTCAAGGCTGCGGCCGAGAAGGCTGCCGCCGAGAAAGCGGCTGCGGAGAAAGCCGCCGCGGAGAAGGCCGCCGAGGAGGCGGCGAAGCGGGCCCGCAATCCGGACGAGGGGATCGCCCAACCGCCGGCTCCCGCCGAGGTCCGACCATGAGGCCGGCCGCATCCTGAGGCAGCTCCCATCTCCGTGGGACCGGCCCCTCTGAACGCCTCAGGCGCCGCGCCCCGTCATGGCCCCGTCATCGCCGTCATGGGCCATGCGCCCGCACGGACGACGGCGCTCAAGCCTTCCCCACCGCCATGAGCGCGAAGGCGTAGATCAGCGCCACCTCCTCCAGCCGGTCGAACCGGCCGGCGGCGCCGCCGTGGCCGGCCTCCATGTTGATCCGCAGGAGCACCGGCCCGCCGCCCGTCATGGTGGCGCGCAGCCGCGCGACCCACTTGGCCGGCTCCCAGTAGGTGACGCGCGGGTCGGTGAGCCCGCCGAGCGCCAGGATCGCCGGATAGTCCTTGGCGGCGACGTTGTCGTAGGGCGAGTACGACAGGATTGTCCGGAAGGCGGCCTCGCTCTCCCCCGGGTTGCCCCATTCGGGCCATTCCGGCGGGGTCAGGGGCAGCTCCGCGTCGAGCATGGTGTTGAGCACGTCGACGAAGGGGACGTCGGCGACGATTCCGGCGAACAGCTCCGGCGCGAGGTTGGCCACCGCCCCCATCAGCATCCCGCCCGCCGATCCGCCATGGGCGACGATGCGCTTCTCGGCGGTGTAGCGCGCCGCGATCAGGGCCCGGGCGCAGGCGATGAAGTCCGTGAAGGTGTTGGGCTTCTTCTCGCGCTTGCCGTCGAGGTACCAGCGCCAGCCCTTCTCGGTGCCGCCGCGGATATGGGCGATCGCGTAGACGAAGCCGCGGTCGACGAGGCTCAGCAGGTTCGTGCGGAACGCCGCCGGCATCAGCGTGCCGTAGGAGCCGTAGCCGTAGAGCAGCAGCGGCGCGCTGCCGTCGAGGACGAGATCCCGCCGGTGCAGCAGCGAGATCGGCACCTGCGCGCCGTCGGGCGCGGTGGCGAAGAGCCGCCGGGTCACGTAGGCGGCCGGATCGTGGCCGCTCGGCACCGCCTGACGCTTGCGCAGGACCCGCGTGCGGGCCGCGCAGTCGTAGTCCCAGGTCTCCGACGGGGTCGTCATCGACGCGTAGACGAAGCGGATCGTGGCCGTGTCGAAGGCGAGGCCGGCGCGCAGGCCGAGGGAATAGGCTTCCTCCTCGAAGGCGACCGTGTGCTCGGCGCCGTCGGCCAAGTCGCGCACGACGATCCGCGGCTTGGCGTTCTCGATCTCCAGACGGATCAGGTGGCCGGTGAGCAGGTGCAGGTGGCGGATCATCACCCCGGCCCGGTGCGGCACGAGGTCGGTCCAGAGGGCGCGGCCCGGATCGTCCAGCGGCGCGGTGACGATCTTGAAGTCCTCGGCGCCGTCCGCGTTGGTGCGGATGAACAGCCGGTCGCCGCGATGCTCGACCCCGTAGATCAGCAGCGGCGTGCGCGGCTCGACGAGGCGCAAGGGGGCGTCCTCCGCGTGCCGGTCGAGGAGCCGGACCTCGGAGGTCTCATGGTCGCTCACCGTCACGTCGAGGAAGGCGCCGGACTGGGTCTTGCCGATATGGACGAAGTAGCCGGCATCGGCTTCCGTGTAGACGGTCTCGTCCTCGCTCTGCCCCGTGCCGATGCGGTGCCGCATGACCTTTGCGGGCCGGTGGTTGGCGTCCACCGCCACGTACCAGAAGCTCGCCCCGTCCGCGGCCCAGACCGCCTCGCCGGAGGTCGCGTCGACCCGGTCGTCGAGATCGAGGCCGGTGGCGACGTCGCGCACCCGGATCGTGTAGAGTTCCGAGCCCTTGGTGTCGGCGCTCCAGGCGAGTCGTTCGTGGTCGTCGGAATGCACCGCGGCGGCGATCTCGAAGAACGGCAGGCCCTCGCCCTCGCGGTCGCCGTCGATGAGGATCGTCTCGTCCGGGTCCGGCCCCGTTTCAGGCACGTCGGGCGACGTGGCCGGCCGCCGGCAGATCAGCGGGTGCTGGCCGCCCGCGCGATGGCGGGTGTAGTAGGCGAAGGGCCCGTCCGGCTCCGGGACGCCGCTCTCGTCCTCCTGGATGCGCCCGCGCATCTCGGCGACCAGCTGCCGCCGCAGCTCCGTGCTCCCGGCGAGCGCCTGTTCGGCGAAGGCGTTCTCGGCCTTCAGGTAGGCGGCGATGTCGTCGGGCAGCGCCGACGGGTCCTTGAGGACCGTCTGCCAGTTCTCGGCCTTCAGCCAGGCGTAATCGTCGGTGATCTCCTGCCCGTGGACGCTGAAGCGTCGCGGCCGGACCTCGGCGACCGGCGCGCCGGACCGGTGAGCGAGCAAGCCGTGGCCGATCTCCGTCATTGTCTCTCCCGTCGGGTCCCGTCACGTTCGGGTGACGGGATGTGTCCCGCCCGGCGCCGGGATGCAAGGCACCCGGGGCGCAGGGCGGCAGGGCGAGGGCTGTGTTGCGGGGCAGAACGGCGCGGTGATCCCGGGATCTGCGTCACCCCGCCGTCCAGGGGCATCCGGGCCGGGCGCACCGCGCCCAGGGTCTGAACGCCATCGGCTCGGCCGTCCGAGCGGCAGAGAGCCTCCGAGAGAGCCGCCGAGAGAGCCTCGGCGCCCCGCGGCGTCGCATCCGCGGGGCGATCTCCATCCACTGTCGTCCGTTCAGCGGCTCTTCTTGTAGAGCTTGCTCGCGATCTCGAAGATCTCCTGGGGCGCGTAGTTGGGCGCGAATGCCCCGTAATTGCCGTCGAGCTCGGGGATCTTGCCACCCTCGGGCAGACCGTCCACCACTTCCAGGTTGCCGGGCGGATCGCCGGGCAGCGCCACCTCGTCGTTCGACCACACGCCCGCCGCTTCCTTGTAGTCGTCGGGGCTGAACCGGTAGAGGCGCCGGTGCGAGCCCTCCTGCAGGTATTTCTGGCATTCCGGTATCTTGTCGAGGACGATGTTCGGCGTGGGCAGCATCTTCTCGATCTCGACGCCGGTGAGCTTCTTGAGCGCCAGCGCGTAGGCGTGGGCGTGGACCGAGCCGCGCACCAGGAGATAGCCGCAGACCTCGCGACCGGTCGGGTCCGTCAGGGTCTCGTAGACGCGCAGCTTGTGCAGGCGGGCGCCGCACTCCAAGTGGAAGTTGTGCAGCAGGTCGATGATGATGTTGCCCGTGGTCGTGACCATGTCGACGTTCCACGACTGGGCGTTCGAGTTGACAGGTGTCGCGCCGCCGCCGTTCGACAGGAAGCTGCCGGCCAGCCGGATGTCCTGCATGTCGTGGAAGGGGGCCTTGGAGACGTCGACCTCCTCGGTGTCGTCTCCCGGACCGTTGTTCAGCATGGCGATGCCGGTTGAGACCAGCTCGACATGCCCGAGTTCCTCCGCGAAGATGCTCGATACCAGGCTGTAGAAAGGGCGCAGCTTCGACTTGTTGCGGAAGTTGAAGCTTTGGAACATGTAGTTTCCGAGCGTCGACATCTCGCCGTATTTTCCGCCGAGCAGCTCCTGCAGGGCGGCAGCGGCGTTGGGATCGGGCTTCTTCGGCTGGGGCAGTTCAGCCTGAAGGCGGTCGAGCTTCATGAACATGCGAGCAGCTCCGTTTGCGCGGTGTGCGCAAGATGGCATCTGTTCGGGCGGATGATTGTTCCTGTCGCCTCGCAGATCGACAGGTGCGGGATCTGGCAATTACGCCAGGCGGGATTACGAATTCCGCCTCGATACGGTGGCAGCTGAGAAGCAGCCCGTCGCGTATCCATCCGCACCGGCCGGCCCGCTTTCGCCCCCTGTCGGCCGTGCGGAACGCCGTCGCCGCTTCCGGGGCGCGGCCCCTTGTCGGTCAGCCGGCAGCTTCGGCTTGGAACGGGGCGCGGCCCCTGGCGCGTCGCGCCGAAGGGGGCATCCGCCTCCGACCCATGCCGGCCGCCGGGACGGCCGTCGGCCGAGTCCGAAAGCAGCCCCGCATCCGTCAACTTCGGCTCGCGGTGGAAAGCGGCCGCCAGGTGCCGTTCCACACCCGGGATTGCAGACATCACGTCCGGAGCGGACGCTTCGCCCTTCCCGTGAGAGGGTAGATCGGCCCCGATCGCCGAGGCATTCGCGATCGGGCCGGTCCCCATCACCGCCGTATCACGCGCCGGGGTTACTGACGGTCGTCCAGCTCCGGCGCGCCGCTGCTGCGATCGGCGTAGGCCGCTCGAAACGCCGGGCGCTCCTGCCATCGCCGCCAGAAGGCATCGAGGTGCTCGAACCGCTCGTCCAGCGGCGTGGCGCAGACGGGGAATTTCGAGAAAGCCACCGCCGTCGCCAGCGTGATGTCCGAGAAGGTCGGCGCATCCCCGCCCAACATCCAGGCGCGGCCGTCCAGCACGATGCAGGTCTCCTCCTCGGCCGAGAACTGCCGGCGCGTGGCTCGGCGAAAATCCTTGATCAGGACTTCTGCCGGCTTCGTTGCCGG
>NZ_BACT01000814.1:0-4427 GCF_000333255.1 Methylobacterium sp. B1
ACTGGACGACGCCGGCCCATATCCTGGAGAAGATCATCCGCTACGAGGCGGTGCACGCCATCGCGGACTGGGACGACCTGCGCGCCCGCATCGAGCCGCCGGACCGGCGCTGCTTCGCGTTCTTCCACCCGGCGCTGGCCGACGAGCCGCTGATCTTCGTGGAGGTGGCGCTCACCGACCAGATCGCCCCGGCCATCGCCCCGATCCTGTCGCGGGAGCGCAAGCCGCTGCAGCCGCAGGCGGCCAACACGGCGGTGTTCTACTCGATCTCGAACTGCCAGAAGGGGCTCGCCGGCGTCACCTTCGGCAATTTCCTGATCAAGCAGGTGGTCGAGGACCTCACCCGCGAGGTGCCCACGCTCAAGACCTTCGTGACGCTGTCGCCGGTGCCGGGCTTCGCCGCGTGGCTGGCGCGGGAGCGCCGGGCCGCGCACCGCCCCGATCCCGGAGCGGATCGCCGCCATCGACGACTTCGTGGCCGCCGGCTACGAAGTCCACGTCAATTTCTCGCCCGTGATCCTGTACGAGGACTGGGAGGCGGACTGGCGGGCCCTGTTTGCCGAGATCGACGCGACCCTGTCCGACGCCGCCAAGGCGCAGCTCAAGTGCGAGATCATCATGCTGACCCACAATGCGGATCTGCATGCGGTCAATCTCGGCTGGCACCCGAAGGCCGAGGACCTGCTCTGGCGGCCGGACATTCAGGAGGCGAAGGTTTCCGAGGGCGGGGGCACGAACCTGCGCTACCGGGCCGGCTGGAAGGGCCGGTGGCTCGTCCGGTTCAAGGCCCTGCTGGCCGAGACCATGCCCTACTGCACCGTGCGCTACGCGTTCTGAGGCCCCGGTCGCTGAACTTCCCGCCGCGCCCGGCGTTGCCGCGCCAGCGCAGAGGGGATCGTCCATGGGGATGCACGAAGATCATATCCGCGAGGCGGTCGCCCTCGCCGAGGCCAATGTCGAGGCCGGCGGTGCCCCTTACGGCGCGGTGATCGTGCAGGACGGCACCGTGCTGGTCCGCGCGGCCAACACCGTGCACGCCACCAACGATCCGAGCGCCCATGCCGAGATGGTTGCGCTGCGCGAAGCCAGCCGCCTGCTCGGCCGGCGCGATCTCGGCGACTGCGTGATGTACGCGAGCGGCCGCCCGTGCCCGATGTGTCACGCGGCGATGCGGCTTGCCGGCTTCAAGGAAGGCTATTTCGCCTTCTCGGCCGAGGAGGCCGAGACCTACGGTGCCGGCAGCGCGACGATCTACGCCGAACTCTGCCAGCCCCTCGATGCGCAGCCGATGCGGATCAGCCAGATCCGTCCGCCGGGCGATTCGCCCTACCCGGCCTGGAAGGCGCGCCGGACGGCCTGATCCGGCCTCGCCGGACTCAATGCGTCCACGGCGCCGTGCGGTTGAATTTGAAATTGTCGGAATAGGACAGGCCCTTGCGCTGGACCACCTTGGCCGGCTGCTCGACGCGGAAGGCGATGCCCTCGCGCTTCGCGTAGGCGACGGCCTCCGCCTCGGTGTCGAATTCCAGGCGGACCTGCTGAAGCATGTCGGAGGAGCCGTTCCACCCCATCAGCGGATCGATCTCGCGCGGGCTGGTCTGGTCGAATTCCAGAACCCACTGCTTGGTCCGGGCGAGGCCCGACTGCGTGGCATCCCGAGACGGACGGAAGATGCGGGCGCTCGGCATCGGACTCGACAAGCTCCTGATCGAATGGTCGGGGCGATAGGATTCGAACCTACGACCCCCTGGTCCCAAACCAGGTGCGCTACCAGACTGCGCTACACCCCGACTGCCACACGGCCTCAATGCCGTAGCGGTTCCGCCGGTCCCCCGCAAGGCGCGGCACGCCGGTGGCCCATTCCCCCGCCTGCGTGCTTCCGGCGCGCCTGCAGCGCCCGGACGACTTGTCAGACAAATCGCGGGACGATAGCGTCCGATTCGGGACGAGGGCCGGGCCTCCCTGCTGACGAACCAGCGTCCACCATCACTGGGGGGTGGAGGATGGGGCGTTACGGATCGCCGCGCCGGGAACACCGGCCCTCGTCGCCACCGTCGGGCCTTCGGCCATGCGGGGGCGGTTGTTGGCCCTTGATGACCCTTGCCGGCGGGCGCCGAAACCGCGACGATCGCCGCGAGCGACATGGACCTTCCCGTGTGGACACCGAGCCCGCGCTATCCCGATCCGGCGGTCGAGATCCTCGACGACGCCTTCGCCCGTTACCGGGTGTTCAACACGGCGGTGGAGCGCCTCGCCACCGGCTTCCGCTGGTGCGAGGGCCCGGTCTGGTTCGGCGACGGTCGCTACCTGCTGTGGAGCGACATCCCCAACGACCGCATCCTGCGCTGGGATGAGGAGAGCGGCGCGGTCGGCCTCTACCGGAAGCCGTCCGGCTTTCGCAACGCAACACCCGCGACCGTCAAGGGCGGCTCGTCACCTGCGAGCACGGGAACCGTCGGGTCACCCGGACCGAGCATGACGGCGCGATCACCGTGCTCGCGGACGCGTTCGAGGGCCGGCGGCTGAACTCGCCCAACGACGTCGTAACGGCCGCCGACGGTGCGGTCTGGTTCACCGATCCGCCCTTCGGCATCGCGGGGTTCTACGAGGGCGCCCGCGCCGAGGCCGAACTGCCGCAGAACGTCTATCGGCTCGACCCGGTCACCGGCGTGCTGGAGACGGTGGCCACCGACCTCGCCGGCCCCAACGGCCTGTGCTTCTCCCCCGATGGCCGCGTGCTCTACCTCGTGGAATCGCGCGGGCGGCCGACCCGGCGGATCGTCGCCTACGACGTGGCCGGCGGCCGTGCCCTTTCGGGCCGGCGCGTGCTGATCGATGCCGGGCCGGGCACGCCGGACGGGCTGCGCTGCGACGTCGACGGAAATCTCTGGTGCGGCTGGGGCATGGGTGACGATGCTCTGGACGGCGTCATGGTGTTCAATCCCGACGGCCGGCCGCTCGGGCGCATCCGGCCGCTCGGGCGCATCCGGCTGCCGGAGCGCTGTGCCAACCTCTGTTTCGGCGGCCGGCACCGCAACCGCCTGTTCATGGCGGCGAGCCAGTCGCTCTATGCCCTCTACGTCGAGGTCCAGGGCTGCGCCGGCGGATGAGGCCAGGCCGGGATATCGCGGCGCGCCCGCGCCGCCGGTCGCGTGCTTGACCGGAGCGCCGCGCCGACCCACTTCCCGTCCGCCGGGGCATAACGGGACACCAGCCGATGATCGAACTCCACTACTGGCCGACGCCGAACGGCCATAAGATCACGATGTTTCTCGAAGAGGCGGGGCTTGCCTACCGCATTCACCCGGTAAATATTGGTAAGGGCGAGCAGTTTAATCCGGATTTTCTCAAGATCGCGCCCAACAACCGGATGCCGGCGATCGTCGACGACGAGCCGGCCGGCGGCGGCGCGCCGGTCTCGCTGTTCGAATCGGGAGCGATCCTGCTCTACCTCGCCGAGAAGACCGGGCGCTTTATTCCGGGGGATCTGCGCGGCCGGGCAGAGGTGCTGCAATGGCTGTTCTGGCAGATGGGTGGCCTCGGCCCGATGCTCGGCCAGAACCACCACTTCTCGCAATATGCGCCGGAGAAGATCGACTACGCGATCAAGCGCTACGTCAACGAGACCAACCGGCTCTACGGCGTCCTCGACCGGCGCCTGGCCGATCGCGCCTTCGTCGCCGGCCCTGATTATTCCATCGCCGACATGGCCTGCTATCCCTGGATCGTGCCCTACGAGAAGCAGGGTCAGAACCTCGATGACCACCCGAACCTGAAGCGCTGGTTCACGGCGATCGCCGAGCGGCCGGCCACGCAGGCGGCCTATGCCCGCGCCCCGGAGGTCAATCCCGACTACGGCAAGACGATGAGCGAGGACGCCAAGAAGGTGATGTTCGGCCAGACCGCTTCCAGCACGAAGCGCTGACCGGGACATGACCGAGGCCGCGCCTGCCCTGCCGCTGGAGGTGATCCACCGCGGCTGGAACACCTTCGGCATCGCCACGCTGACGCTGCCGGACGGGAGCACCGTCCGGCGGGCGCTTGAGGATCACGGCGAGGCGGCCTGCGTGCTGCCCTACGATCCCGTTCGGCGCGTGGCGCTGCTCGTGCGGCAGGCGCGGGTCGGCCCGGCTTTCTGGGGCGAGCCGGCCGATCTCGACGAGGCGCCCGCGGGCGGCCTCGACGGCGCCGCGCCGGAGGAGACCGCGATCCGCGAGGCGATGGAGGAGGCGGGCGTCCGCCTTCGGGATCTCGAGCCGGTGGCGCATGCCTACAGCATGCCGAGCATCTCTTCGGAGCGGCTCTGGCTCTACCTTGCGCCCTACGGCGCCTCCGACCGGGTCGGATCCGGCGGCGGCCTCCACGAAGAGGGCGAGCAGGTCGTCCCCCTCGAAGTGCCCCTCGCCACGCTGGGCGATCAGGCCCGC
>NZ_BACT01000813.1:0-2763 GCF_000333255.1 Methylobacterium sp. B1
ATTTCCAGCATCGCGCAGACCTGCTCAAGGATGTAGCGGAGCAGCGATTCGGTGAGGCCCGCATCGCGGGCGGCGGCGATCAGGTCCGGCGGGGCGATCCAGCCGAGCCGCGGATGCTCCCAGCGGATCAGCGCCTCCAGCCCGACCAGCGTGTGGCCATCCGCGGCGTAGATCGGCTGAAACCAGACCCTGGGCGCGTTCTCGACCAGGGCCTGCGACAGGTCGCGCTCCAGGTCGCGCCGCATCTGCAGGCCCTCGCGCAGGCCCGCATCGAACACCCGGAAGCGATTCCGGCCTCCGGCCTTCGCGGCGTAGAGGGCCTCGTCGGCGCAGCTCAGCATCTCGGTCAGACTGGGCTCCGGACCGGCATGGACGCCGATGCTGACCCCGAGCCGGCCCGCGTCGAAACCGTCGAACGGGTGTGCCACGGCCGTGATGAAGTTGGCCGCCATGACGTCGTGGGCCAGACCGGAGGTGGCGGGATCGTAAAGCACGGCGAATTCATCGCCGCCGAGCCGGGCCGCAAGGCCTTTCTCCGGCAGCGCATCCCTCAGCCGGCGCGCCACTTCGACGAGCACCCGGTCGCCCGCCTTGTGTCCGTAGACGTCGTTGACGAACTTGAAGCCGTCGAGGTCGAGCAGCAGCAGGCTGAGCGTCCCGCTGTGGAGCCGGCTTTCCGCCGCCTGGAGGAATCCCGCGCGGTTCAGCAGGCCGGTGAGGTCGTCGTGCGTGGCGCGCCACCGCATCTCGTCGACGAGGGCGCTGGCGCTGGCATGCGCTTCGGCCCGCGACCGGGCGAGGGCATGGGCCTCGTTCTTGAGCCGGCTCGCCTGGCGGAACACGGCCTGGCTCCGGAACGCGGTGTGCGTCAGCGCCATGAGATAGAGGGCGACGCAGGCCGCAAGGCAGTTCCGGTCGAAGTCACCCGCATAGGTCAGGCAGACGGAGACCGACAGCAGCGGCAGAGCGATGAAGGCGATCGGAATGCGCGCATAGGCAATCCCGTGCGTCACCGCCCCGGCGGTCACGCCGCAGGTGATCGTGAGATAGAACAGGGTCTCGGGTGAGGTGTAGCCGGCGGACAGGAGCGGCTGGCAAGCCCAGACCAGGCCGGAGAGAAATGCCGCGAGCGTGCAGACGCGCAGGTGCCGGTCGACGGAGCGCGCGGCGGTCGCGGCCAGGCTCGGCGTCATGTCGGCGGTCAGCGCGAGGCCGAGGCAGGGGATCCGACACAGCACGATCCGCAGGAGATTGACGCAGGTCGATGCCGCAAACCAGGCGGCCCCCAGGGCGCCGTGCCCGCTCCGATAGGCGACCAGGATGCTCGCCAGCCCGAGCAGCATGTTGACGGGGATGGCCGCCAGCACGGTCCCGCGCATGGCCTCGAGCTGGTCCCGCCGGACTAGCGCGTCCCACCTCGGATCCGCAGGGTCGAGAGATTCACCGGAGCCGGGTGAGCCTGGCCCGGATCTCTCCTGGTCCCAAGCGATCATCATATGTCCACTCAAAGCTGAGCGACTCATGACAGCGAATCGTTAGATATCGTTGAACGATCATCGACCACCGCAAGCGATCTCGATCTTTTCGCGCTGCGGATGCGCGGAAGCGCCGGCGCGCGGGGCATTCCGGCCGCGCCCGAAAGCACCATATCGACACCCGGGCCGCTCCCGGGCCCCGGATCGTCCATGGCCCTCACCCGCGACCTGCTCGATATCCGGACGATCTACCACGAGCCTGCCGTCCGCGACTTTCCGCTCGGCGGGGAGATCCTGGCCCGTTTCCCGGACGCCGAGCGCATCGTCGTGCCGTCGCACTGGAACATTCCGGAACTCCACGGCAATGCGGGATCGGTGGAGGATTGGGTGCGGATCAAGCGCTCGACCCTGGTCCTCGGCGTGAAGAAGGGTCTCGCGATGCGCCCCAACGGCCGGAGCGCCCATTTCATCGCGCCCTCGACCTCCAACGGCTGCGCCATGGCCTGCGCCTATTGCTACGTGCCGCGCCGCAAGGGCTTCTCCAACCCGATCTCGCTGTTCGTGAACGTCGAGCAGGCCTGCGCGGCGATCGCCCGGCACGCCGGCCGTCAGGGACGCCTGTCGGCGCCGGATCCGATCGACCCGGAATACTGGGTCTACGACATCGGCGAGAACGGCGACCTCTCGGTGGATGCGGCGGTCAGTGGCGGCGTACGCGCCCTGATCGCGCTGTTCCGCACCCTGCCCAACGCCAAGGCCTCCTTCGCCACCAAGGCCGTGAACCGCGATCTCCTGGCCTACGATCCGCAAGGCAAGACGCGGATCCGCTTCTCGCTCATGCCGGCGCGGATCGCCCGGATCGTGGACGTGCGCACCGCCCCGATCCCGGAGCGGATCGCCGCCATCGACGACTTCGTGGCCGCCGGCTACGAAGTCCACGTCAATTTCTCGCCCGTGATCCTGTACGAGGACTGGGAGGCGGACTGGCGGGCCCTGTTTGCCGAGATCGACGCGACCCTGTCCGACGCCGCCAAGGCGCAGCTCAAGTGCGAGATCATCATGCTGACCCACAATGCGGATCTGCATGCGGTCAATCTCGGCTGGCACCCGAAGGCCGAGGACCTGCTCTGGCGGGCGGACATTCAGGAAGCGAAAGTTTCCGAGGGCGGGGGCACGAACCTGCGCTACCGGCCGGCTGGAGGGCCCGGTGGCTCGTCCGGTTCAGGCCCTGCTGGCCGAAACCATGCCCTACTGCACCGTGCGCTACCCGTTCTGAGGCCCCGGTCGC
>NZ_BACT01000812.1:0-11966 GCF_000333255.1 Methylobacterium sp. B1
GCGACCGGCCTGCCATCGACGATCGAGGGAGCGATCCGTTCGGGCCAGACGGCCGCGCGTTCCTTGCGCGCGGCATCGGTCGTGCGCTCTGGAACCCCAGCGCGCGGCGCAGCTTGAGGCATGGCGTCCGCCGCGAGGCGGTCGTTCGAGGCGAGGACTATGAGAGAGGCCGTAAGCAAAGTCGAGGCGCTGCAGCGCTCCAAGACGCAGGGGATCGCGCTCGAGGACGTCGAGCGCGGCGTGGCACAGGCGACGCGCGCGCTGACCGACCTGGCGCATGACGACGGGCATATCTGCTTCGAGCTTGAGGCGGATGCCACCATCCCGTCCGAGTACATCCTGTTCCACCACTTCCGCGGCACGCAGGTCCCCGGCGACCTCGAGGCCAAGATCGGCACCTACCTGCGGCGCACCCAGGGCCGTCACGGCGGCTGGGCCCTCGTCCACGAGGGGCCGTTCGACATGAGTTGCACGGTCAAGGCGTATTTCGCCCTGAAGATGATCGGCGACGACATCGAGGCGCCGCACATGCGCCGGGCGCGCGAGGGCATCCTGTCCCGCGGCGGCGCGGCCAACGCCAATGTCTTCACCCGCTTCATGCTGGCGCTCTACGGCGAGGTGCCGTGGCGCGCCGTGCCGGTGATGCCGGTCGAGGTGATGTTCCTGCCGAAGTGGTTCCCCTTCCACCTCGACAAGATCAGCTACTGGGCTCGCACCACCGTGGTGCCGCTGTTCGTGCTCCAGGCGACCAAGCCCCGGGCCCGCAACCCGCGGGGCATCAGCGTGCAGGAGCTGTTCATCACGCCGCCGGAGAGCGTCCGCTCGTGGCCGGGTTCGCCCCATGCCACCTGGCCCTGGACCCCGATCTTCGGCTTCATTGACCGGGTGCTCCAGCGGGTCGAGAACCACCTGCCGCGCAAGAGCCGCCAGCGGGCCATGGAAATGGCCCGTGCCTGGGTGAGCGAGCGCCTGAACGGCGAGGACGGCCTGGGCGCCATCTTCCCCGCCATGGTGAATTCGGTGCTGATGTACGAGGTGATGGGCTACCGGCCCGATCACCCGCAGGTCCGCGTCGCCTGCGACGCCATCGAGAAGCTCGTCGTCGAGAAGGCCGACGAGGCCTATGTCCAGCCCTGCGTCTCGCCGGTCTGGGATACGGCGCTGGCGAGCCACGCGCTCCTGGAAGCCGGCGGCCCCGAGGCCGAGGCCCAGGCCCGCGCCGGGCTCGACTGGCTGAAGCCCCGGCAGGTGCTCGACATCGTCGGGGACTGGGCGGCCCGCAAGCCGAAGGTCCGGCCGGGCGGCTGGGCATTCCAGTACGCCAACGCCCATTATCCCGACCTCGACGACACCGCCGTGGTGGTGATGGCGATGGACCGGGCCATGCGCCAGCACGGTCTGGTCGCCGGCATGCCGGACTACAAGGTCTCCATCGCCCGCGCCCGCGAATGGGTCGAGGGGCTGCAGTCGGAGGACGGCGGCTGGGCGGCGTTCGACGCCGACAACAACCACATGTACCTCAACCACATCCCGTTCTCGGATCACGGCGCGCTGCTCGATCCGCCGACCGCGGATGTGACCGCCCGCGTGGTCGGCATGCTGGCCCAGCTCGGCGAGACCCGGGAGACCTCCCGCGCCCTGGACCGCGGCGTGAACTACCTCCTGAACGACCAGGAAGAGGACGGATCCTGGTACGGCCGCTGGGGCATGAACTTCATCTACGGCACGTGGTCGGTGCTGTGCGCCCTCAACGCCGCGGGTGTCGATCCCGCCGATCCCCGCATCCAGCGGGCGGTGAACTGGCTGATCCGGATCCAGAATCCGGATGGCGGCTGGGGTGAGGACGCCTCTTCGTACAAGATCGACCCGGCCTTCGAGCCCGGTTCGTCCACCGCCTCGCAGACCGCCTGGGCGCTGCTTGCCCTGATGGCGGCCGGCGCGGTCGACGATCCGGCCGTCACCCGGGGCATCAACTTCCTGACCCGCACGCAGGGCGCGGACGGGTTCTGGAAAGAAGAGCGCTACACGGCCACGGGCTTCCCGCGGGTGTTCTACCTGCGGTATCATGGTTACCCGAAGTTCTTCCCGCTCTGGGCGATGGCGCGCTACCGCAACCTCAAGCGCGGCAACAGCCGGCGCGTCCAGTTCGGCATGTGACGGCCTGCGGCCGGCCCGCAGGGCCGGCCGCGCCTCGCCGGATCGCAGCGCGTTCGACCGTTCCGACGACCGATCTGCGAGCCCGGTATTCCAGACGTGGCCTCCTCAGACAGCGATCCCGCGGGACCGGGCGAACCGCGTTCCGCGCCGGAGCCGGCCCAGACGCCGCCGCGACGTCCGCGCCGGCTTGCGGACCTGGCCGGACTGGTCCACCAGCGCGCCATGATCGATCCCACCGCACCCGTCCTGGCCGTCACCGGCCTCGCCCGCGAGCGCCGCATGGCGGCGGGGGAGGGGGTCGAGGCGGTGGGGGCCGGCGGCAACCCGCATCGCCTGCGTCACCTCCTCGACGCGCGCGTCTCCGCCGGCTGCCGGGCGGTTGTGAGCTTCGGCATCGCGGGGGGGCTCGATCCCTCCCTCAAGCCGGGTGACGTCGTCGTCGGCACCGGCGTGGTGAGCGAAGACGGGCGGCGTGCCGCCGATCTCGACCTGTCGGCGGCGCTCCTCAATCTCCTGTCCGGTTCCGGCGCGCGGGTGATCGCCGCCGATCTGGCCGGTGTCGATACGGCCGTGCTCTCCGTCGAGGGCAAGACCGATCTGCGGGCGACCTCCGGCGCGGCTGCCGTCGACATGGAATCGCATGTGGCTGCGTCCTTCGCGGGCCGGCACGGCGTGCCCTTCGCGGCGCTGCGCGTGATCTGCGATCCGGCCGGTCAGGCGCTGCCCGCCTTCGCCGCACAGGCGCTCACGGCGGACGGTGAACCCGACATTGCGGCGGTGTTCTTCGCTTTCGCCCGCGGCCGGGCACGGCTGGGGGACCTGATGCGGTTGGGCCGTGACTCCAATGCGGCCTTCGCGTCGCTCGGACGCTGTCGCGCCCGGCTCGGAACGGGGCTGGGATACCGGCTGCGGAGCGCTAAGACGTCAGAACCCCTTTTCTGCCAGCGGACCCGAAGCAGGCCGGTTTCTCGCTTCCCAGGGCGTGCCAGGACCATCGTGAGGGACGACAAAAAGGCGCCGGCCTGTTCGGCCGGCGCCAGTCGGAGGTCACCACGCGGCGGCGCGGGGGAGGGGCCCCGCGCCAGGAGGAGCCGGCCTCAGCCGTCCTTCTTGTTGAGCGAGACCGCCACGAACCGGGTCTGGCCCTTGCCGCTCTTCACCCGCATCAGCACGGCTTTGCGTCCGCTCGACTCGGCCGCCCGGATCTGCGTCGCCACATCCGACGGACGGGACACGCTCTGGCCGCCGACATCGAGGATCACGTCACCCGCCTCGATACCCTTGGCGGCAGCCGGCCCGTCGGGATCGACCTGCACCACCGCGACACCCTGATCCGACAGGCCGACATCGCCGGCCGGAGCGAGCTGCAGGCCGAGCCGCGGCTGGCCGTTGCTCGAATCCTCGTCACGGCTCGCCATCTTGGTGCCGTCGGTCGGCATCGTGCCCAGCGTCACCGTGGCGGTGTCGGACTTGCCGCCGCGCAGGTAGCTCAGCTCGACCTTGGCGCCGGGCTTCATGCCGGCGATCCTGCGCGACAGCTCGCGGGCGCTGTCCACCGTATCGCCGTTGACCTTCTCGATCACGTCACCGGCCTTCAGCCCGGCCTTGGCCGCGGGGGTGCCGTTCTCGGCATGGTCGACGAGCGCGCCCTTGGCCTTGTCGAGGCCCAGGCCCTCGGCGATGTCCTGCGTCACGGGCTGGATCTGGACGCCCAGGTAGCCGCGGGCGACCTTGCCGTCGGTCCGGAGCTGATCGACCACCGCCTGAACGGTCTCGGCCGGGATCGCGAAGGCGAGGCCGACGCTGCCGCCCGACGGGGACGCGATGGCGGTGTTGACGCCGACGACCTCGCCGTTGACGTTGAAGGTCGGGCCGCCTGAGTTGCCCTTGTTGATGGGCGCGTCGATCTGCAGGAAGTCGTCGTACGGACCGGCGCCGATGTCGCGGCCGCGGGCCGAGACGATGCCGGCGGTCACGGTGCCGCCGAGGCCGAACGGGTTACCGATCGCCACAACCCAGTCGCCGACCTGAGGCGCGGATTTGCCGAACTGCACGTAGGGGAAGTTCGAGCCCTCGGTGATCTTCAGCAGAGCGACGTCGGTCTTGGGATCCTTGCCGATGACCTTCGCGTCGAGGGTGCGGCCGTCGTCCAGGGTCACCTGCACGGTCTTGGCGTGATCGACGACGTGGTTGTTGGTGACCACGTAGCCGTCGGCCGAGATGATGAAGCCGGAGCCGACCGCGCCGCGCGGACCCTGGCGCTGGGGCTGCATCCCGCCGGGGCCGTTCTGGCCGAAGCGCTTGAAGAACTCGCGCAGCTGCGGCGGCACATTCTGAAGGTTGCGGCCCTGGCTCGGGCCGTCATCGTCGTCGCTGCTCGCGGAGTCGTCGAGCTTGACCTTCACCGAGACGACGCCCGGCTTCACCTTGTTGACGATGCCGGCGAACGAGCCCGGCGGGTGCTCGGGGGCCTCGATCGGGGATTTCGGAAGGGCCTGCGCGTAGGCCGGAGTCGCGCTCGGCAGATAGCCACTGCCGATGGCACCGCCGGCGATCAGCGCGGCCGCCGCCACGGAGGCGAGGGCGCGGCGCGAGGTGCGGCCAGTGGGACGGGTCTCGGTCATGGGGGGCTCAACCTCTCGAAACTGATCGGGACGACGCCTGCGGTCGCGGCCGTCGATGGGATCTGTCTAGAGAGCGCCGCCTGACCCGGGCGTGGCGGTCAGATTACCGTTTGGACAGGTGGCCAATCGATCGCGGAGACCCATCGCGATCCCGGCGGTGGCCTGCGATCGGAAGAGTGCGACGCCTCGATGCGGCATGGGACAGGCCCAGGCTTGTGCTGTCCGACACCGCGATTTCCGAGGGTCGGCCTTAAATCCCGCTGAGTTCGGCAGGCCGGCATAAGTTTCGGCGTTGCTCGATCCCAGTGTTCAGGCAGAGGGGATTGCAATGAAGACGCTGTTGGCCGCCGCCATGTTCTTCGGGCCGACTGTCGGCGCGCTGGCGGCCGACTCGTACGCGGATTACCGTGACTACTTTGACGCGAAGCCCGCCGTGGCAGATCACGCGCCGCGCGGCGGGTCCATGAGGACATACGGTGTCGATACGCGCCGCCCCGGCGACGATCGCACCGCCAAGTCGGCGACCCACCTGCGGCCCGGCTACTGGAACCAGGCCGGCGGCTATGTTCCGCCGGACTATTCCACGCATCCGCGGGCCGCGTCGCAGGACGGGTTCTGGAGCCCGAACGACGCGTCGGCCGCCAACTGGGCCGGGCCGCGGGCCTTCACCGGCACCCTCGGCACCCGCCGCTGACGCAGGGCCGTCCGGGTGACGGCGCGCTGCCGGTCCCGCCGGCGCAGGGCGCCGAGCCCGGGCCTCAGCGGCCCGGGACGGGCGCTCAGTCCCCGCTGAGCCGGACCAGAGCCTCCTCGATCTTCACGAGCCGCGCCGCCTCGCTGTCGCGCCGCTCCCGGTTCTCCTCGATGATCTCCTCGGGCGCCCGGGCCACGAAGTCGGCATTGCCGAGCTTGGCGTCGATCTTCTTGATCTCGCCCTGCGCCTTGCCCTGCTCCTTCTTCAGGCGGGCGACCTCGGCGGCGAGATCGACGACGCCTTCCAGGGGCAGTGCGGCGACGCTCCCGCGCACCAGCAGCTGAACCGAGTTCTTCGGCGGCGCCTCCGCGAAGGTGATGTCCGACAGGCGCGCGAGGCGCAGCAGCGTGTCCCGCCATGCCTCCACCCGCGCCCGGACCTCCGGGGCCGCGCCGACCATCACCAGCGGGATCTGCGCGGCGGCCGGGACATTGGTCTCGGACCGCGCCGAGCGGATCTGGCTGACGAGATCGACCACGAACCCGACCTCGGCCTCCGCGGCCGCATCGGCGAGGCCGCCGAGGTCCGGCCAGGAGGCCAGGGTCAGGAGGCCGCGCTCCGGCAGCTCGGCCCCCTTGATCGCCCACAGCTCCTCCGTGAGGAACGGCATGAACGGGTGCAGCAGCTTGGCGACCTGATCGATCAGGAACGCCACGCTCGCCTGCGTCTCGGCCCGGATCGTGGGGTCGACGCCCTCGCCCTGGAGCACGGGCTTGGCGAGTTCGAGATACCAGTCGCAGAAGATGTTCCAGACGAAGCGATAGGCGGCCGCCGCGGCGTCGTTGAAGCGGAAGGCCTCGAGGGCACCCGTGACCTCGTCGACCGCGCGCGCGGCCTCGGTGAGCGCCCAGCGGTTGATCGCGCCGGTGGCGGAGCGCGGATCGAAGGCCGGGTCCAGGCGGCAGCCGTTCAGCTCGGCGAAGCGGGCGGCGTTCCAGAGCTTGGTCGCGAAGTTGCGGTAGCCCTGGACCCGGTCGGTGGACAGCTTGATGTCGCGGCCCTGGACGGCCAGCGCACAGAGGGTGAAGCGCAGGGCGTCGGCGCCGACCTGATCGATCAGCTCCAGCGGATCGACGACGTTGCCCTTCGACTTCGACATCTTCGCCCCCGACGCGTCCCGCACCAGCGTGTGCAGGTAGACCGTGTCGAAGGGGGCCCGGTCGGTGAGGTGCAGGCCCATCATCATCATCCGGGCGACCCAGAAGAACAGGATGTCCTTGCCGGTCACCAGGGTGTTGGTCGGGTAGAAGCGGCCGAGTTCCGGGGTCGAATCCGGCCAGCCGAGGGTCGAGAACGGCCAGAGGGCCGAGGAGAACCACGTGTCGAGGACATCCTCGTCGCGGGTCAGCGCGACGGAGCGGCCGTGCTTCGCCTCGGCCGCTTCCAGCGCCTCCGCCTCGCTCTCGGCGACGAAGATGCCGCCCTCCGCGTCGTACCAGACCGGAATCTGGTGGCCCCACCAGAGCTGGCGCGAGATGCACCAGGGCTCGATGTTGGTGAGCCACTGGAAGAAGATCTTCTCGTAGTTCTCGGGCACGAACTTGGTCTGCCCGTCGCGCACCGCCTGGAGGGCGCGCTCCGCGAGCGGCTTGACGTTCACGTACCACTGGTCGGTCAGGTAGGGCTCGATGACCACGCCGGACCGGTCGCCGTGCGGGACCGCGTGGGTGTTCGCCTCGGTCGCGCGCAGGAGCCCGCGCGCCTCCATCAGCGCGACCACCGCCTTGCGGGCCTGCGCCCGGTCGAGGCCGTGGAGCGCCAGGGCCTCCGGCTCGGGCGAGGTCCCGTCGAGGAAGGCCGCATTGCCCTCGAGCAGCATCCGCCCCTCGGGGTCGAGGACGTTGATCACGCCGAGCCCCTGGCGGCGGCCGACATCGAAATCGTTGAAGTCGTGGGCGGGGGTGATCTTGACCGCGCCCGTCCCCTTTTCCGGGTCCGAGTAGGTGTCGGCGACGATCGGGATCAGCCGCCCGACCAGCGGCAGGCGCACGCGCTTGCCGACCAGCGCCGTATACCGCTCGTCCTCGGGATGGACCGCGACGCCGGTATCGCCCAGCATCGTCTCGGGACGGGTGGTCGCCACCGTGATGACCGCCCCGGTCTCGGTTCCGCTCTCGTCGACGACCGGATAGTCGAAGTGCCAGAGATGGCCCTTCGTCTCGATCTGCTGGACCTCCAGATCCGAGATCGCGGTCTGGAACTTCGGGTCCCAGTTCACCAGCCGCTTGTCGCGGTAGATCAAGCCCTGCCGGTGCAGGTCGACGAAGGTCTTGAGGACGGCCCGGCTCAGGCCCTCGTCCATGGTGAAGCGCTCGCGGGACCAGTCGCAGGAGGCGCCCAGCCGCTTCAGCTGGTTGACGATCGCGCCGCCGGATTCCGCCTTCCAGGCCCAGACCTTCTCGACGAAGGCCGCGCGGCCGATCTCGCGGCGGCCGGGCTCCTGTTGCTCCATCATCCGCCGCTCGACCACCATCTGGGTGGCGATGCCGGCATGGTCCGTCCCCGGCTGCCAGAGCACGTCCTTGCCGCGCATGCGCTCGAAGCGGCAGAGGATGTCCTGCAGGGTGTTGTTGAGGGCGTGGCCCATATGCAGCGAGCCCGTCACGTTCGGCGGCGGGATCACGATGCAGTACGGCGGAGCCCCGGCGCGCTCGGGCCGGCCGGCGCGGAAGGCGTCCGCCTCGGCCCAGGCGGCGGAAATCCGCGCCTCGACGGAGGTGGGCTCGAAGGTCTTGTCCATCATCGCGGGTACGGGCCGGCGCTTGTCCAAACGGGGTTGGCCCCGCTTTCGACCGTCACGCCGCTCCCGTCAACACGCGGACGGCGGCTCGCGGCCACCGTACCCAGGCCGCCGGCTCAGCGGCCGCGCGAGACCCGCTCGATCTCGGCGCGCACGAGGCGCTCGACCACGGCGGGCAGGTTGTCGTCGAGCCAGGATTTCAGCATCGGCCGGAGCATCTCCTTGACGAGATCCTCCAGGGTCCGGGCGTTCTGCGTCAGCACCGTATGGGCCAGCAGGTTGAACGCGCCGCTGACGCTGGCGTCGGTCGCCGGGGAGACCAGGGCCTCCCGCTCCGGCTCCGGTTCCGGCGCGCGCACGGCCTGGAGCACGGGCTGCGGCCGCGGTGGTGCCGGCGGTTCCGGGATCGGATCGGGCTCCGGTGCCGCGGCGACCGGGTCCTCGAAGTCGATCGCGTCGAAATCGAGCAGATCCGGAGCAGGTTCCGGCTCCGGCTCCGGCTCGACCACGCGCGGGCGCGTCACCGGCTCGGCGACCTCAGCGAGGTCGAGCACGTCATCGGGCTCCGGCGCGACCGTCGTCTCGGCGGGCTTGGCGGCCTGATCGTCGGCGATGATCCTGCGGATCGACGCGAGGATCTCTTCCATCGAAGGCTCGTGCGCCTTATCGGCAGCCTTGTCCTGGAATTTCGTGTCCGGGATCTTTGGGCTTGCTGCACTCATCGGCAGGCGCACTCGGGCATGGGAGACTGGAACGCGACCCGATCGGATCGTTGTTCAATCAGTATTCCATGCCGTTTCGTGGCGGCAAGCGTGCCCGCAACACACTCCCCGTGGAAAAGTCCTCAGCGGCCGTCCGGCGTGCGCAGACCGAACCACAGATCCTTGACCTGATCGAAGTGGACCTTGGCGCTGTAATATTCGACCGGCAGTGCCGTGAACCGCGCGGTGAGTTGCCCGATCGCCTGGACCACGCCGTAGGAGAAGATCACGCGGTCGCGTTGGGCGACGATGAGGTTCACGCGGGAGTTCAGCAATTCCTGCTGCGCATTCAGCACGTCGAGGGTGGTGCGCTGGCCGACGCGGGCTTCCTCGCGCACGCCGTTCAGCGCCACCTCGTTCGCCTGGACCTGGGCCTGGGCGGCGATGACCTGGGCCTTGGCGGCTTCCAGGCGACCCCAGAAATCGACGATCTGGGCGCGGACCTGATCGCGGACCTGATCCACCTGGATGCGCGTCTGGCCGACGGTCTCCTTCGCCTGCCGGATCTGCGCGTAGGTCTGGCCGCCCTCGTAGATCGGGATGTTCAGCCGGCCGCCCACGAATCCGACGAAGAAGCTCTGGTTCGGGCCGGTCTGGTCGTAGACCTGACTGAGGGAGCCCTGCAGGCTGACCTGCGGCGCCAGCTGACCTTCCAGCACCTTCACCTGCGATTCGGCCGCGTCGACGGCGTGGATCGCCGACACGATCTGCGGATGCTCGCGCAGGCCGATGGCGATGGCGGCGTCCAGGCTGTGCGGAACGAACCGGTCCAGCGGCCGGCCGGGCGCAAGCTGGCGCGGCTCGACACCGATATTCTGCCGGTAGATGCCGATGCTCGTCCGCAGGGCCGATTCCGCCGCGCTCACCTGCGAGCGGGCACCCGCGAGACGGGCCTCGGCCTGGGCGACATCGGTCCGCGTCACCTCGCCGACGTTGAAGCGGTCGCGCGTCTGGCGCAGCTGCTCCTCCAAGACCTCGACGTTGTTCCGGTTGAGTTCCAGCGTCGCCGTGTTGCTGAGCACGTTCATGTACGACTGAACGGCGTTGTAGAGCACGGTCAGCTCCGTGTAGCGCAGCGTCTCGCGCTGGCTGTACACGGTCGACTCGGCGCGGCGGGTCAGGTTGTCCGTCTGGAAGCCGTTGAACAGCGTCTGCGAGACCGTCAGGCTCGCGGTGCTCGGCAGGTAGGTGGTCCGGACAGTCCGCTTGGAGGTGATGGTCTGGGCCGAGGCGATCTCAGCCGTGCTCGATGTCGCCCCGGCTCCGCTGGTCGCCGACGTGCCGGCCACGCCGGACGAGCCCGCCCCGATGTCGGTCGTGCCGACACCCGTCGTGCTCGTTCCGACGCCGATCCCGGTGCCGCCCGTAACGCCGCCCGTGGTGCCCCCGAGACCGGCTGTGCCGGTCGCCGACGTGCCGGTGCTGGCCGAGCCTGCCGCGGCCGCGGCGGTGCTGGAGCTGCGGGTCTGAAGGTACTGGACGCCGATCTGCGCCCCGAGATTGACCTGGGGGCGATAGCCCGACTGCGCGATCGCGACGCTCTCGTCGGTCGCGCGCACGCCGGCGCGGCTGGCGTTGAGGCTTGGATTGCCCTGATAGGCTTTCGCGAGCGCGCTTTCGAGTGTCTCGGCAGACGCCGGCATCGCTGCCAGAATCGCGAGCCCGGAGACCATCCCGACCAAACGGAATGTCGAGCAACTCGCTTGTGGACGTCGTGTCACGATGAACAAGCCCTTGCGGTCTCTTTCGGTTCGGATGTCCGAGACGAAAACGGCCAAGGTACGGCGTTTCGCTCGTCTCCGATCAAGCCCGCCCCACCGTCACGCTTAGCGCAAACCGGGCGCTTTGGCTCGCCCCGGCTTAGGGATGGCGGCGGAAAGTCCGGCGTTGGGGCATTAAGGTGACACATCCGGTCTCCGTTACCCCGCGTGCTGGGCTGTTACGGTAAGTGCCGTCCCGAATACGGTATCGGTGCAAATATAAATGGCTGTGGATCAGCAACGTCCGCGCGCTGCCCGAGACGGGGCCAGCTTTGCCGCCCGGGAGGGGAGCCGGGTTTCGGGCCCCGATTTGTGGCGGGAGGCGGATGTCGGGCGTCGCGTTCACGGCCCGGTTCGGGACCGGCTCGCGGGCGCGCAAGACAGGCGGCCGACAGAGCCGCCATCCACGGCCGCCATCGACCGCTGCACGGTCATCGCATCTCGCAGGATCCGCGACCATTCCGGCCACCGAGGGGAGGTGTCACGCGGGCGGGACGACAGCGTACGGGTTGATCCGGTCGGAACAGGGTGTTCCGGCGCTGGATGTCGTCCGAATTGAGTATTCGATGGAATCGAACCCCGGCAGTAGCGTCCACTCACCGGGCCGGTTCGGTGCCGGTCGTTCGGGTCGGTGCGCGGAACGGATCCAAAGGTCCTGTAAGCCGGGGCGGCCGGCGATCCGTCGGCCATCACCGTGCGAACATCCGGGTCCGCGGGTCGGCGCCGTGGTGGAGGGTTTCATCGTGGACGAGAACGATCCGCCCTGGGACACCGATCCCCTCTGGTATGACCGGGCGGAGTCCGGGCCGGCACCGGGTCCCGTCCTCGAATGTCTGGCGTGGCTGTTCCTGCTGGCGGTCGCCGTCGTCGCCGGGCTGGTCTGGCTCTACGGGGTTCCCGACCGCCTGTGGCGCGCGGCGACGCGCCGGTTCCTGCGCCGCCGGCCGGCGGGCGCGAAGCGCTTCTGATCCGGTTCGGAAGCTCCGCGGCGACTGCGGGTTTCAGGCCGCCGCGATGCGCGTGACGAGCAGCGTGTCGTCCATGGCCTCCACCGGCATCGGACGGCCGAGATAATAGCCCTGCAGGAACGGGCAACCCATCGCCTGGAGGATGTGCAGGTCGTCGACCGATTCCACGCCCTCCGCCACGACGTCGAGACCGAGCAGGCGC
>NZ_BACT01000811.1:0-1707 GCF_000333255.1 Methylobacterium sp. B1
CTCGACGTGCACGGCGAGGATCCGGCCCGGGTCTACGGGGCCTCCGACGCCATCTGCGCGGCCCTTCAGGTGATCAACCACCTTCAGGATTGCGGCAAGGACTACGCCGCCCTGGACCGGGTCTACCTCCCGCAGGATTGCCTGGATCGGCACGGCGCCACGGTGGCGATGCTCGGCGAGGCCAAGGCGCCGCCGCAACTCCGGGCGGTGATCCGCGACCTGGCGCAGAGATGCCTCGACCTCCTCGACGAGGGCGCGGTCCTGCCGGATCTGATCGACGACCTGCGCCTGTCGCTGGAGATCGCCGCCATCCACCGCCTCGCCGTGGTGCTGAGCCGGGGCCTGCTGGAGCGCGACCCGCTCTCGGAGAAGGTCCATCACGGCAAGGCCGCCTTCGCCCTGACGGCCCTGGGTGGCGTCGCCGCCACCCTGGCACGCCGGCCCTTCCGCGGGCGCACGATCCGGGCCGCGGCTCAAGGAATCCGCTCGTGACCGCCACCGCCACGCCCGCCCAGAACCCAGAGAGCGCCGCCCCGGCGCTGCCCGCCGCCGGCTCCTCCTTCTATACGGCGATGCGCCTGCTGCCGAAGGAGCGGCGGGAGGCGATGTATGCCGTCTACGCCTTCTGCCGCGCCGTCGACGACGTCGCCGATGACGGCGGCAGCCGCGCCGTGCGGCAGGCCGAGCTCGACCGCTGGCGGGCCGATATCGACGCGCTCTACGCCGGCCGGCCCGCGCCGCGCGTGCGCGACCTCGTGGAGCCCGTGCGCCGCTTCAGCCTGAAGCGCGAGGATTTCCAGGCGGTCATCGACGGCATGGCCATGGACGCCGTCGAGGACATCGTCGCCCCCGACGCCGAAACCCTCGACCTCTACTGCGACCGGGTCGCAAGCGCGGTCGGCCGGCTGTCGGTGCGGATCTTCGGCATGCCGGAGGCGGACGGCATCCGGCTGGCGTGGCACCAGGGCCGGGCGCTCCAGCTCACCAACATCCTCCGCGACATCGACGAGGATGCGGAGCGCGGCCGGCTCTACCTGCCGCGCGAGAAGCTCCAGGCGATCGGCCTCACAGATCCGACGCCGGTCCAGGCGATCAGCCACCCGCGCATCGGCGAGGTCTGCATCTCCCTCGCCCGCGAGGCGGAGGAGCATTACGAGGCGACCTGGGAGATCATCCGCCGCAGCCCCCGCAAGGCCACCAAGGCCGCCCGGCTGATGGCGGCGGCCTATCACCTCTATCTCAAGGCGGTCGTCGACCGCGGCTGGGCGATGCCCCGGGCGCGGGTGAAGCCCGGCAAGCTCGCGCTGCTGGGCGTCGTCCTCCGGCACGGCCTGATCTGATGGGCACCGTCCACGTCGTCGGCGCCGGCCTGGCCGGCCTCTCCGCCGCCGTCGCCCTCGCGGAATCCGGTGTCCGGGTGGTCCTGCATGAGGCCGCCAAGCAAGCGGGTGGCCGCTGCCGCTCGTACTACGATCCGGCACTCGGCCTGACCATCGACAACGGCAACCACCTGCTGCTGTCCGGCAATGCCGATGCCCTGGGCTTCCTCAGGACCATCGGTGCCCCGGCGATGCCCTGACCGGTCCGGACACGGCGGAGTTCGATTTCGCCGATCTGAAGACGGGCGAGCGCTGGCGCCTGCGGCCCAACGCCGGGCGGCTGCCCTGGTGGGTGATGAGCCCGGCGCGCCGCGTTCCCGGAACCCGG
>NZ_BACT01000810.1:0-2950 GCF_000333255.1 Methylobacterium sp. B1
ATCCCAAATCTCGCACCTGCGATCGGTTCGACCTGAGCCGGAGGATGCACCACACTTCTGTGTGAAAGCGCACATCCCGCGGTCGGATCCTGGCCGCCGGCTTTCGAGGACCGGTGCGCTCAGTAGGTCGGGACGACGCGCGTCTCGGGCAGCGGCGCACGCATGGTGAAATGCAGGCCGGCCGGCTGGAAATCGAAGGCGATCTCCGCCTGGCACTGGAGCTTCAGGACGCGCTGCAGCAGCGTCGAGCCGAAGCCCTTCCGCGTCGGTGTCTCCGTGAACGGGCCGCCCCGTTCGGTCCAGTCGAGATGGAGCATGCGTGCCGCCGGCGTCTGCTCGACACCCCAGCGGATCCGGATGCAGCCCTCCGGAACCGACAAGGCGCCGTGCTTGGCCGCGTTGGTCGTCAGCTCGTGGATGGCCATGCCGGTCGGGACTGCGAGGTCGCCCATCAGGTCGATCGGCGGCCCGTCCAGCTGGATGCGGGAGCCCTCGACGTCGTTGTAGGGCCCCAGCTCGTTCATCAGCATCTCGCGCAGGGGGGCCTGCTGCCAGTAATCCTCGGTCAGGAGATTGTGGGTCTTGGCCAGCGAGATCACCCGCGCCGAGAACGCCTCGTAGAACGCGTCCACGGTGGTGGCGGACCGGGCCGAAGCCCCGAGCAGCGCCTGCACCGTCGCCAGCGTGTTCTTGACCCGGTGATGCAGCTCGCGGATCAGGAGCGCCTGCCGCTCCGTCGTCCGCTCGCGCTCCTCGAGATGGGCCCGCGCCTCGAGCTGCCGGCGCTTGGCGCGATGGGCGGCCCGGGCCGCCATGATCAGGGTCGCCGGATGGAACGGGCGCTCCAGCACGCTCACGTTGCCCAAGAGGTCGGTCAACTGCGTGTTGGGCTCGGCGCCGCGCAGTCGCAGGAGGATGAACGGGAAGTCGGACCAGGGCGGCTGGGCGGCGATCCAGTCCGCCAGCGCCTGCCGGTTCGAGGAGAGCAGCGCCTCCTCGGTCAGGACCGCGCAGGCGGCCGTGTGGAGCCGGGCGACCACCTCCGCGAGGCTGCCGCAGATCTGCGACGCGATCTGTCCCTCGCCGAGGATGGTCGCGGCGACGACGGCGTCGCGGCCCCCCGGCGTGAAGAGGAGAACCGGCGGTTCAGCGTCGGTCATCAGCCCTGTGGGTGGGCAAGAGGGACGACCGTTCACCTTCGAATGTCGGAACGCCGGTCATGATACCCCTGAACGCGCTGAGTGGTTCGCCAACGCGGATCCCGTCGGAGTCGATCCGCAATTCGCGGATCGCGTTCTCATGGCTGCCGGTCCGCTTCTTCACCACCGAGATCGCGCGCCGCAGCCGGCCATCGGCCTCGAAGGTGCGGAACAGCAGGATCGTGTCGCTGAGATAGGTCAGGTCGACATTGGCGCCCATCGCCCCGATCATGCCGTGCTGGGCCAGGACCAGGAGCGTGACGACGCCCTGCTGGTTCAGGTAGGTCAGCAACTCGTGCATCTGCAGGAGCAGGTAGTTCTCCTCCGGCATGGCGTTGTGATAGCCGGTCAGGGAATCGATCACGACCGTCGTCACGCCCTGGTGCTCGACCGCCTCCTGCACGATGTCGGCCAGTTCGCCGGGCGAGACCTCCGCCGGATCGATCTGTTCGACCCGGAGATCGCCGGAGGCGATCACGGCGTCGATCGGCATGCCGAGGCCGCGGGCCCGGCGGCGCAGCACGTTCGTGGTCTCGTCGAAGCTGAGGATCAGCACCTTCTCGCCGCGGGCGATCGCCGCGGTGACGCAGGTGAGCGCCACCGTCGACTTGCCGACGCCGGACGGGCCGATCAGCATCGTGCTGGTCCCGCGATCGATGCCGCCGCCGAGCAGCAGGTCGAGCTCGGGGCTGCCCGTGCCGCACTGGTCGTCGGCGAAGGTGCCGAGATGCTCGGCCGCGACGAGCCGCGGGAACACCGTGAGACCGCCGCGCCGGATGACGTAGTCGTGGAACCCGCCCCGGAACGGCGTGCCGCGCATCTTGATCACGCGCAGGCGCCGCCGCTCCCCGCCGTAGAGCGGCGCGAGCTGTTCCAGCCGGATCACGGCATGGCTGAGACTGTGCAGATTCAGGTCGTCCGCCTCGGCGGTCAGATCGTCGAGGAGCAGCGCCGTGGTGTTCTGGATGAGCAGGAAGCTGCGCAGGGCGTGGACCTGCCTGCGGTAGCGCAGCGAACCCTGCGAGAGCAGCCGGATCTCGGACAGGCTGTCGAACACGACGCGCTGCGGCTTGGTCCGCTCGATCTCGGCGATCGCCATGCGGATGGTCTCGCCGAGTTCGAGATCGGACGAATGGACGAGGCTCTGCTGCTGGTTCGGGTCGAGGCTGAGTTCCGGCGCGATGAGTTCGAAGATCTCGATGCCGTCGAGGGACCAGCCGTGGCGCCCGGCGACGTTCAGGAGCTCGCGCCGGCTCTCGGACAGCGTGATGTACAGGCAGCGCTCGCCCCGCCGCACGCCGTCGAGCAGGAACTGCATCGCCAGCGTCGTCTTGCCGGATCCGGGCCGGCCCTCGATGAGGTGCGAGCGCCGGGACGCGTAGCCGCCGTCCAGGATGTGGTCGAGGCCGGCCACTCCGGTACAGACCGGCGCCGCGTCTTGATCGGTCACTGCCATGTCCAGGTCTCTGCCGTCGCCCGACGGGCGGGCAGCCCACCGACCGCGTGACGGAACGCGGAGCCCGGTCTCGTACACGAAGGAGCGCGCAGGGCGAAACCCCGTCCGCCGCGCTCCTGCGCCGGCCGAGACCGTCTGCGCGACCGTCGGCGCGACCGTCGGCGCGACCGGGACATCGGTCCTGCCGGACGGCCGCGCCGTGCGGCAGCCGGGATTGGCGCCGCGATGGAGGACCGGCGCCCGCATCCTGCGGGCGCCGGGGGGTCGCGCGCTCACTGGCTGCCCGGACCCTTCG
>NZ_BACT01000809.1:0-2190 GCF_000333255.1 Methylobacterium sp. B1
GCCGTATTTTTGGTAGCCGATCCGGATACTGCCCGCGGCCCGGGCGGGGCGCAGCATCGCGGCCGCCGCGAGGCCGAGCCCGGCGGACAGGAGCAGGCGGCGGTTCGGCGCCGGGCGGTCGGACGGCGGCAGGGCCAGGGCGCGGGGCGTGCGGTCGGTCATGGCTCTCGGCAGTCGGTGTCAGCCGTTGCGGGCGGGGGCGGTCCAGACCGCGTCGGCGATCCGGATCGGCTTGGGGATCAACTTCAGGGCGTGGAAGCGGTCGGCGATCCGCTGCTGCTCGGCGGCGACCCGGTCGTTCATCGGGCCGATCACGTAGTCGGTCCGGTCCACCGCCCGGCGCGTGGCGGCGAGGGGCACGCCGGTGCCCTGCGACAGGAGGTCGGCGACGGCGCCGCGGTTCTGCGTGCACCAGGCCGCCACGTCCCCGAGCGCGTCGATCACCGCCTGGAGCACCGGGGCGCGGGTCTCCGCGAAGGGGCGACTCGCCAGGAAGTAGTTGTTCTGCGGGGTGATGTCGCTGGCGCGGGCCAGCACCCGCACCCCCTCCCCCTGCTCGGCGATGGCGAAATACGGGTCCCAGATCGTCCAGGCGTCGATGCTGCCCCGGGCGAAGGCCGCCGCGGCGTCCGCGGGCGCCAGGGTCACCGGCGCGATGTCGGCATAGCCGAGACCGGCCTTCTCCAGGGCCGCGATGGTCAGGTTGTGGGCGCTCGACGCCTTGGCGAAGGCGACCCGCTTGCCCTTGAGCTCGGCGAGGCTCTGGATCGCCGAGGCCTTCGGGAGCAGGATCCCCGCCCCCGACCCGCCGGCCTCCTGGGCGGCCGCGTAGACGAGGTTGGCGCGTGCGGCCTGCGCGAAGATCGGCGGCGCGTCGCCGGTCTGTCCGAAGTCGATCCCGTCGAGCGACAGGGCCTCCAGCAGCGGCGGCCCGAAGGAGAACTCGACCCAGCGCACGCTCTGGCCGAGGGGCTCCAGGCGCTTCTCGATGATTCCCTGCTGCTTGGCGACGACCAGGATGCCGTTCTTCTGGTAGCCGATCCGCACCACGCCGGGCTCGGCCGCGCGGGCGCCCCGGACCAGGGCCGGCGCGAGGGGCAGGGCCGCCAGGGCGGCCAGCAGGCTGCGGCGGTCGAGCATCGCCCGGCTCACTCGGCGGCGGCCAGGGCGAGGGGCGCAGCGGAGGCCGACCGGTGGACCAGCAGGGCCGCGAGCTGCCCGCCGGCCTCGGCAGCGCGGGCGCGCACGCCGGCCTCGGTGAGCACGCCGTCGCTGAAATCGGGATCGGAGGCGTAGACGGCCGTCGGGATCTGGAGGGCGCCGAAGAAGCCGAAGAGCGGCCGGAAGGCGTGCTCGACCACGAGCGCGTGGCGCGCGCCGCCGCCGGTGGCCACGATCGCCACGGGCTTGCCGGCCAGCGCCCCCGGATCGACGAGGTCGAACAGGTGCTTGAACAGGCCGGTATAGGCGCCTTTGTAGACCGGCGAGCCGACCACGAGACCGTCCGCCTCCTCGATCGCCGCGAGCACGCTGCGCGAAGACGCCGGGAGCTGGTCGCGGGTCCAGGCGGCGCCGAGGCCGGTTCCGGCATCGACGAAGTCGAGGAGGCGCACATCGAGGGGCGCCCGGGCGCCGGCCTCGCGCAGCACCGCATCCACCAGCGTCCGGGTCTTGGAGGGCCGCTGCACGTTCGCGCTCAGGCCGACGAGTCTCGGTCGTGTCATTCCGGGTGCCTTGCTGCGGGACAGGATGGCGAGCCGCCGCGATCTCGAAGAGCGAGGATGGTGCGGCCGGACATCCGAATAGGTCGATAGAATTGATCGCCCCACGTTCCGCCGTCAATGAAACGCGGTTCCCAATTGTCTCGCGAACGAAAAACGTTCTGCTCGAAACATCTCGCCCCGGATGAGATTTTATCTCAGGATGCCGGGCGGACTCGCGCCGAAATCTTGTGCCGTGGCGGCGTGGTCGCGCGGGAAACGAAGCTTTCGTCTCCCGGAGGGCCCGGCGGGAGAAGGGCGCTCTCGCATTCCGCGGGGCTGTGGAAGGGCCTCGTTGGCCGGGAGCCCGGCGGGCCGGCAACCGGCAGACGCTCACCCGTCGGCCGCGAACCCTGGCGGCCCGCCGGGCGGCGGGCCGGTTCCAGCACGCGCCCGGCCGGCGGTCCGTCTATTTGCGGGCGAGGAGATG
>NZ_BACT01000808.1:0-11167 GCF_000333255.1 Methylobacterium sp. B1
AGCAGGCGGTCCAGACGCTTTCGGGCCTGATGCAAGGCGGGCGACTGCGTCATCGACGGCGGCAATTCCTTCTATGGTGACGATGTCCGCCGTGGGCTCGCTCTGAAGGAGAAGGGGCCTGCACTACGTGGATGTCGGCACCTCGGGCGGCGTCTGGGGCCTGGAGCGCGGCTACTGCATGATGATCGGCGGCGACACGGAGACCGTCGACCGCCTCGACCCGATCTTCAAGACCCTGGCGCCGGGCGTCGGCGACATCCNCAAGACGCCGAACCGCGAGGGGCGCGACCCGCGCGCCGAGCAGGGCTACATCCATGCCGGGCCGACCGGTGCCGGCCACTTCGTCAAGATGGTCCATAACGGCATCGAGTACGGGCTGATGCAGGCCTATGCCGAGGGTTTCGACATCCTCCGCCACGCCAATGCCCAGGAGCTGCCGGCCGAGCGCCGCTTCGACCTGAACATGGGCGACATCGCCGAGGTCTGGCGGCGCGGCAGCGTCGTCTCGTCGTGGCTCCTCGACCTGACCGCCCAGGCGCTGGCGGGCGACGAGCAGCTCACCGACTTCTCCGGCTACGTGGAGGATTCGGGCGAGGGCCGCTGGACCATCAACGCCGCCGTCGAGGAAGGCGTCCCGGCGACGGTGCTCTCCGCCGCCCTCTACCGCCGATTCCGGTCCCGGGAGCACGCGAGCTACGCCGACAAGCTGCTCTCGGCGATGCGCAAGGGCTTCGGCGGCCACCAGGAGCCGAAGGGCTGAGCCGGCCGTCTCGGGCCGCCCGCAGACCGACCCGTCCGACCCCCGAAGCCGCAGGGCCGTCACCCATGAGCCTTCCCGCCGGAAGCCACATCCTGAAGGATCCGGAGGCGGTCGCCCGCGCGGCGGCCGAGCGGCTCATCGAGGCCTGCGGCGAGAGCCGGTCCGAGCGGATCGCGATCTGCCTCTCGGGCGGTTCGACGCCCAAGGTGCTGTACGGCCTGCTCTCGGGGCCGGACTACGCGACCCGACTCCCCTGGGCGCGAATCCACTGGTTCTTCGGGGATGATCGCGCGGTGCCGTGGGACGACCCGCGCAGCAATGTCCGGATGGTCCGGGAGGCGTTCGGGCACGGTGCCCCGATCCCGCCGACGCACCTCCACTTCATCCCGTCCGACGCAGGCCCGGACGCGGGCGCCCGCGCCTATGAGCGGATGCTTCTCGACTTCTACGGCGCCGAGCGCCTCGATCCGGCACGGCCGCTGTTCGATCTCGTTCTGCTCGGCCTCGGCGAGGACGGGCACACCGCCTCGCTGTTTCCCGGCACGCCTGCCGCCGACGAGGCCCGGCGGCTCGTCGTCCCCGTGCCCGAGGCCGGCCTGGAGCCGTTCGTCCCGCGGATCAGCCTGACGCTGCCGGCGCTCGCCTCCTCGCGGCACGTGCTGTTTCTGGTCACCGGCGCCGGCAAGCGGGCGCCCCTCGCCCGGCTCGCTGCGGGCGAGAGCCTGCCCGCCGGCCGTGTGACCAGCACCGGCGCCGTGGCGTGGCTGCTCGACGAGGCCGCGGCCGGCTGACGCCCTCGGCGGTTCTCGCCGGCGGCGTCGCGGGCTCATCCCCCGCCTTTTCCCGGCAGGAACCGATCCCCGGAGAGCTATGGCGTCGGGACGGCCGGACGTTCGCCGACGGCACGCCCGGTTCCGTCACGACGGCATCGGCTTCGCCGGGATAGCGGAGGGCGCGCAACGGGATTTCGTCCGATCGCCGAATGGCGCAATCCCATTGCTCGCTCGGGCGACATCGCGGTCAAGAACGCAACCCCGCGCCGTCGGGCCTGCGGTACGCTTCGCGCAGCCTCGTGAAGGGCGCCGCGTGAAGGGCGCCGAAGGAGACCCGCCGATGCCGCAGACGACCATCCCGACCGATGTCGAGGCGATGATGGCGAGCCTCGCCCGTTCCGCGGGCCGCTCGCCGGAGGCCTATCTGGCCGCGGCCCGGGCCACGCTGGTCCGCATCCTGACCCAGCCGGATCTCCTCGACCCGTCGCGGCTGGTCGGCCGCGGTCCGGGCCTGAGCCGCAATCTGCTGTTCGGCACCGAGGCGATCAGCATCTGGGCGATGGTGTGGGCGCCGGGCGCGGCGACGCCGGTCCACGACCATCACTGCTCGTGCTGCTTCGGCCTGCTGCGCGGCCGGCTGCGGGAAACGTGGTACCGCCCGATCAGCGAGACCCACGCGGTGGCGACGCAGGACGTCGTCCGCGAGCCCGGCTTCGTCGCCTGCATGATGCCGTCGGGACCGAACCTGCACCGGATCGCCAATGACGGGCCGGACGCGGCCGTCTCGATCCACGTCTACGGCTACGACCACCGGGCGCAGGATTCGTCGATCCACCGGACCTACGCGGTCGCGGCGGGCTGAGTCGCGCCGCGGAGCGACCGCGTCACGCCACGTAGATCGTCGGGACCGCGGTCGTGTACTTCATCTCCTCCATGGCGATGGAGGAGGACAGGTTCGAGAAGTCGAGCTTGGCGATGAGGCGCTGGTAGACCGCGTCGTAGGCCTCGATGTCCGGCACCACGATCCGCAAAAGGTAGTCGATCTCGCCGGTCAGGCGCCACGCCTCGACGATCTCCGGGAAGCCGGCGACGACCCGCCGGAACGCGTCGGACCAGTCGGCGGCGTGACGGGGCGCCTTCACGGCCACGAACACCGTGGTGGGGACGTTGACCTTGCGGCGATCCACCAGGGCGACCCGGCGCCGGATCACGCCGGAGGCCTCCAGCTTCTTCACCCGGCGCCAGCAGGGGGCCGCGCTGATCCCGACCTGCTCGGCGAGCTCGGCCACCGGGAGGGTCGCGTCCTGCTGGAGGAGGTCCAGGATCTTCCGGTCCACCGCGTCCATGCGAACGATGCTCCCGTCGACGGCTCCGGGCCGGATTACAACGCGAAGTGCTTCGAGAGCTTGAGGCCCTGGGCCTGGTAGTTCGACCCCGCCCCCGCCCCGTAGAGCGTCTCCGGGAGGTCGAGCATGCGCTCGTAGACGAGGCGGCCGACGATCTGCCCGTCCTCCAGCAGGAACGGCACGTCGCGGGAGCGGACTTCCAGGACGGCCCGCGCCCCCTCCCCGCCGGCTCCGGCATAGCCGAAGCCCGGATCGAAGAAGCCGGCGTAGTGGACCCGGAACTCGCCCACCAGCGGATCGAACGGCACCATCTCGGCGGCGTGGTCCGGCGGGACCTGGACCGCTTCCTTGGAGGCCAGGATGTAGAATTGCCCGGGATCGAGGATCAGGCTGCCCGATCCGTCGGCCGCCAGGGGCTCCCAGAAATCCGCGGCGCGATGACGGCCGGGGGCGTCCACGTCCACGAGGCCGGTATGGCGCTTCGCCCGATAGCCGACGAGGCCGTCGAAGCCGGAGAGGTCCACCGAGACCGCCACACCGCCCTGAAGGGACGGACTGCCCACGTCGACCAGCGCCGAGCGGGCATGGAGCAGGCCGAGCTCGGCCTCGGTCAGCCGCGGCGCCCCGCGGCGGAAGCGGATCTGCGACAGGCGCGAGCCGGTCCGCACGAGGACCGGGAAGGTGCGCGGCGAGATCTCCGCGTAGAGCGGCCCGTCATAGCCGGGCTCCACCTGATCGAAGGCCTCGCCCCGGTCGGTGATGACTCGGGTGAAGACGTCGATGCGCCCGGTCGAACTTTTGGGGTTGGCCGCCGCCGCGAGATCGCCCGGCAAGGCGAGGCTCTCCTGCAGCTCGGCGATGTAGACGCAGCCTGTCTCCAGGACGGCACCCGGTCGCAGGTCGACGGCGTGCAGCGACAGCCGGTCGACGCAGGCCTGGACCGTCCGGCCGGAGCCCGGCAGGAAGCTCGTCCGCACCCGGTAGGCCTTGGCGCCCAGGCGCAGGTCGAGGCTCGCGGGCTGGATCTGGTCGGGCGCGAAGGGCGTCGCGGCGCGGATCCCGCCCGCCCTGGCCAGGGCGGCGATCGCCTGGGCCGGCAGAATGCCGGACCGGCCATCCGCGCCCGAATCGGCGGCTCCCGTGGCTGCGCCCGCGTTCATCGCGCCCATGACTCCTTCGCGCGCCCGGCAGGTCCGCGTCGGCGAGCGTTGTCGGCCGGGACCCGCTAACGCGGGCTTAACCGCTTCCGAGGGCCGCGTCATGTCGGCGCCGCGACCCGGCCGGTCGCGGCGCCCGGCCCGGGGCCGGGATCGGGACGACGCGAGGTAGTCCGCCGCAATTGACGGCGATTCCGCCGCCTACTACGACCGGCCAGGAAGCGCGTTCCTTTCGGCTTCTGCGAATCGCACAGTCCGAAGAAGGGCCAAATAGGGCGATGTACAAGGCCGAGACACGGGGAATTAGTGTGACCGTGCAATCTCGCTTCGTCGAGGAGGAATCCTCGCCGAATGAGAGCCGTTACTTCTTCGCCTACACGGTCGAGATCGTGAACAACGGCAGCGAGCAGGTTCAGCTGCGCTCGCGGCATTGGCGCATCATCGACGGCCACGGCGCCTGCCAGGAGGTGCGCGGCACCGGCGTGGTCGGGAAGCAGCCCGTGCTGGAGCCGGGCGAGTCCTTCTGCTACACCAGCGGCTGTCCCCTCAACACGCCCGACGGGTTGATGGCCGGCAGCTACACCATGGCGACGGTGGCCGGCGAGAGCTTCGAGGCCGAGATCCCCGCCTTCTCCCTCGACAGCCCGCACGTCCGCCGCAGCCTGCACTGAGGTCCCGGCCCGGGGCCTCGCCCCGGAGGAATCCATGTCCGCGACCGGCGAGCGGCTCAGCCCGCTCGACATGCTCGCCCGCCTCGTGTCCTTCGACACGGAGAGCGACAAGTCCAACCTCCCGCTGATCGAGGCCGTCTGCGATTATCTGGGCGGCTGGAACGTCCCGTATCTGCATCTGCCGAACCCTGGGGGCGACAAGGCGGCCGTCCTCGCCACGATCGGGCCGATGGTCGATGGCGGCGTCGTCCTGTCCGGACATACCGACGTGGTGCCGGTGACGGGGCAGGCCTGGACCAGCGACCCGTTCACGCTGCGCCTTGCCGACGGCCGGGCCTACGGGCGGGGCGCGGTCGACATGAAGGGTTTCGACGCGCTGGCCCTGGCCCTGGTGCCCGACATGCTCGCCGCCGGCCTGAAGCGGCCGATCCACATCCTGCTCTCCTACGATGAGGAGACGACCTGTCTCGGATCCATGGACGGGATCGCGCGGTTCGGCGCCGACCTGCCGCGGCCCGCCGCGGTGATCGTCGGCGAGCCCACCGGCATGGAGGTGGCGGACGCCCACAAGAGCATCGTAACCTGCCTCACCACGGTTCACGGCCATGAGGCCCATTCGGCCCGTCCCGCCCTCGGGGCGAACGCCGTCTCGGCCGCCTGCGATCTCGTCGCCGGCCTCAACCGGATCGCCGATCTGATGATCGAGCGTGGCGACCCGTCCGGGCGGTTCGACCCGGCCTCGACCACGGTCCATGTGGGGACGATCCAAGGCGGGACCGCCCGGAACATCCTGGCCAAGGAGTGCCGCTTCCTCTGGGAGTATCGCGGCCTCCCGGATCTCGACCCGGCCGAAATTCCGCGCCTCTTCGCCCAGGAGGTCGAGCGGGTCACCCGCGAGCGCCTGAACCGCTACGGCGCGTATGGGCGGATCGAGACCCTCGAGGAGGTGGACATCCCGGGCTTGGCCCCCGAGCCGGGCTCGGAGGCCGAGCGGCTCTGCCTGCGTCTCGCCGGACGCAACCATACCGTCGCCGTCCCCTACGCCACCGAGGCCGGACGGTTCCAGGCGGCGGGCCTCCCGACGGTGGTCTGCGGCCCCGGCGACATCGCCCAGGCGCACCAGCCCGACGAGTTCATCACCCTCGACGCCCTCGGCCAGGGTGAGCGGTTCCTGCGCAACCTGATCGAGGCGTGTGCGTCATGAACGCGATGAGCGGAATCACCATCAAGCTGCGACCGCTGGAGCGGGAGGACCTGCGTTTCGTCCACCAGCTCAACAACAACGACAGCATCATGCGCTACTGGTTCGAGGAGGCCTACGAGTCCTTCGCCGAACTCCAGCAGCTCTACGAGCGCAACATCCACAATCAGACCGAGCGCCGTTTCATCGTCGCCGATCCGAGCGGAGAACCGGCCGGACTGATCGAGCTGGTCGAGATCAACCACCTGCACCGGCGCTGCGAGTTCCAGATCGCGATCCATCCGAGCTTCCAGGGGCGCGGCTACGCGTGGCAGGCCACCCGGATCGCCATGGATTACGCCTTCAGCGTGCTCAACATCCACAAGCTCTACCTGCACGTCGACCGGGACAATGCCCGGGCCGTGCGGATCTACGAGCGCTGCGGCTTCCATCCCGAGGGCGTGCTCAAGGACGAGTTCTTCGTGAACGGGCGCTACCGCGACGCCGTGCGGATGTGCCTGTTCCAGCCCGAATATCTCAGGGCCCGCGGCGGTGGCGGCGACATCGCGGAGCCCGTCCTGAAGGCGTGAGACCGTTCGGCCGGAGGGCCGGGGGCGAGGCAGCCCCTCGCATCAGCCGCGACGCCGTCGAACATTGTCGCCGAGTCAATCCCGCACGTCCGGGCTCGCGAGGCCGGACGGCGGATGTTCACCGACCGGCCTCGCTCCGCGTCCTGAGACGAGGCGCGAGGCCGTCGACCGAGACAGAAGGGGGGAGGAGCGCCACGGCTCCTCCCCCTGATCGTCGCGTCAGTTGCGGCCGGCACCCGCCTGACCGCCCGACCGGCCGGCACCCTGCGCACCATCCATGCCGGCCTTGCCGCCGTTCATGCCGCCACGCTCGGCGCCGCCCATCCGGCCGCCTTCGGCGCCGGACTTCATGCCGCCCGCTTGGCCGCCGCGATCCGACGCGTTGCGGATGCCGTCCTGCTGGCCGCCGCGCATGTCGCTGTTGCGCATGCCGTCCGTCTTGCCGCCCGTCTTGCCGTCCATCTTGCCGTCCCGACCGGCGGCCCGATCCATGCCGCGATCCTGGCCGCGGTCGTTGCGGTCCGTCCGGGTGTCGTTGCGACCCTCGGTCCGCGAGACGTCGCGGATGCCGTCCCGGCCGCCGCGGTTGTCGAAGCGCGCGCCGGCCCGCTGCTCGGAGCGGAAGCTCGCGCTGACCGCGCCGCCGCCGCTGAGACGGCGATATTCCGCGGAGCCGTAGCGCACCCGCTGACCGCGGATCGTCACGAAGCGATCCTCCTGGACCGAGACGAGGCGACGGTACTCGGGCGAACCGTAGAGGACGCGCTGGCCGCGGACGACGACGTAGCGCGCGCGGGGTCCGGTCTCGCGGATGCTGACGAGACGACGGTACTCGGGCGAACCGTAGAGGACGCGCTGGCCGCGAATGACGACATAGCGGACGCGCGGGCCACGGTTCTCGGTGACGATCAGGCGCCGATACTCGGGGGAGCCGTACACGACGCGGCGGCCACCGATGAACACGTAGCGCCCCTCACGGCGGAAGCCGCCTTCGAAGCGCTCGGACCGGACATCGGTACGGCTCACATCCGTCCGACCGCGGAAATCAGCACGGTCGCCACGCCGCTCACCATGACGGTCGCCATGTCGATCACCGTGCCGGTCGCCGCGCTCGGCGCGGTCGCCGGCGCGGTCGCCGGTGCGATCGCCGCGCTCATTCCGCTCGGCGCGGTCGCCATCCCGACCGCCACGCTCGGCACCGGCCCGATCCTTGTCCTGGGCCATGCGACCCTCGCCGCCGGCCTCACGGCCCTGCGCGGACCGGCCCGTCTCGGCGGCCCCGCGCTCGGAGCCCGCCTGTCGGCCGGCCTTCATGTCGCCCTGCGCGCCACCTTGAGCGCCACCCTGCATCCCGCCGCGCTCGCCGCCGCCGGCCTTCATGCTGGACTCGGCAGCTCCCTGACCGCCACGTCCGCCCATCTCGGCGCCACCCTGCTGGGCATAGGCCGAGGTGCTGATCAGCAGCGCAGCCAAACCAATCGACATCTTCCGCATGGCGAAACCTCCAATGTTGAATCTGCCACGCAACGTCGAAGGTCGCGAAACGGTTCAGACTGGAGGATCCAAAAATTCACGCAACGAATACCGAACTTCGTGCGTTTCGCGCGGAAAAGCTTGGCCATAAGCACGGGTCTGCGGATCCGTGCTTGCGCCGATCGGCGCTCTACTGGGTCGGCTGTCCGGCAACCTCCGCCTCGACCTCCTGGGGATCGAGATCGTAGCGCCGGGAGCAGAACTCGCAGGTGATGACGATGCGTCCGTCATCCGCCACCATGTCGTGGCGCTCCTGCGGGGAGAACGAGCGGATCATGCCCATCACGCGCTCGCGCGAGCAGCGGCAGGTCTCCCGGACCGGCTGGCGGTCGAACACCCGCACCCCGCGCTGGTGAAACAGCCTGTAGAGCAGCCGCTCGCTCGAGACATGCGGATCGACGAGTTCGTGGTCCTCGATCGTGGCGACCAGCGAGCGGGCCTCGACCCAGGCATCGTCCTCCGGTGCCTCGCCCGAGAGATGCCTGTGCCCCTCCGGGATGTCGCCCGGCGGCAGATCGGCGAGGCGCGCCCGGTCCACCGACTGAGGCAGGAACTGCACGAGCAGCCCGCCGGCCCGCCAGCGTCCGGCCCCCTCCTCCACGGCCTCGGCCACGGCGAGGCGCACCTGCGTGGGGATCTGTTCCGACTGCCGGAAGTACTGATACGCGGCCTCCTCCAGGCTCTGGCCCTCGAGGGCCACGACGCCCTGGTAGCGGCTGGCGGCCGTGCCCTGGTCGATGGTCATGGCCAGATGGCCGGTGCCGATCAGGTCGGAATCCGCGAGCGGGCCTGTGCCGAGGGCGGCCACGCGCGCCGGGTCGAACCGCGCGGTAGCGCGCAGCCGGTCCGGGGCCTCGAAATCGACCACGATCATCGCGACCGGACCGTCGGTCTTGGTCTGGAGCTGGAACCGGCCCTCGAACTTGAGGGAGGAGCCGAGCAGCACCGTCAGCGCCGCCGCCTCGCCGAGGAGGCGTGCCACCGGGTCCGGATAGCCGTGGCGGCGCAGGATCGTATCCACGGCGGGACCGAGCCGCACGACGCGTCCGCGCACGTCCAGCGCCTCGACGGCGAAGGGCAGCACGGCATCGTCCGCCCCTGCCTGGCCGTTGCCGGCATTCTCGGGCTGCGACGGGGAATGAGACGGGGAATGCGACTGGGTTCCTGAGGTCATGCCCTCTCCGATCGATGCGTCCGGCATGTCGTGCCGGCGAGGCGTGGATCCGTCCTCCCGGCGGACCGGGCGGCGTGAGGCGATGACCTTGGCGGAGCGATCGGATCCCTCACCCCGACCGGCCCGGAGTCGGAGCCGCCGCGCTGCGCGCCGTCCGTCGCCGGGATGCCGCCTGACGGCAGCCATGATGGGGAGGCGGACGGCACCGGCCGACCGCTCACGCCCATATGGTGCACCGACCCCGCCAGCGCGAGGCCGGTGACATCGACCGGATCAGAGCCCGTTCGCGCCCAGGCACCAGGCCAGGATGCCCTTCTGCGCGTGCAGGCGATTCTCGGCCTCGTCGAACACCACGGAGCGCGGGCCGTCCATCACGTCGGCCGTCACTTCCTCGCCGCGATGGGCCGGGAGACAGTGCATGAAGATCGCGTCCGGATTCGCCGCCGCCATCAGCTTGGCGTTGACCTGATAGGGGCTGAGCAGGTTGTGCCGGTGGGCCTCGTCGTCGTCGCCCATCGACACCCAGCAATCGGTGACCACGGCATCGACGCCCTCCACCGCCGCGAAGGCGTCGGTGGTGACGTGGATGTCGGCGCCCTCCTGCTGCGCCCAGGCGAGGAGCGCGGGGGGCGGGGCCAGCTCGGGCGGGCTCGCGATGTTGAGCGTGAAGTCGAACCGCGCGGCCGCATGGACCCAGCTCGCCAGCACATTGTTGGCATCGCCGGACCAGGCCACTTTGCGGCCCTTGATCGGTCCGCAATGCTCCTCGAAGGTCAGCACGTCGGCCATGATCTGGCAGGGGTGCGAGACCTTGGTCAGGGCGTTGATCACCGGGACGGTGGCGTACTCGGCCAGTTCCAGCATCTGACCGTGGTCGAGGATGCGGATCATGATCGCGTCGACGAAGCGGGACAGCACCTGCGCGGTGTCGCCGATGGTCTCGCCGCGCCCGAGCTGCATCTCCGAGCCGGTGAGCATCAGGGTCTCGCCGCCGAGCTCGCGCATGGCCACGTCGAAGGACACGCGGGTGCGGGTCGAGGGCCGGTCGAACACCATTGCCAGGGTCTTACCCGTGAGGGGGCGCTCCGCGGCCAGTTCGCCCTTCCGACGGCGCCCCTTGATGGCGGCGCTGGCATCGAGGACCCGGCGCAGCTCTGCTCCGGAAAAGTCCTTCAGATCGAGGAAATGACGAGGGCCGGCACCGTTCAGGTGCCTGGCCGGGGCCTGTGCCCGGCCGTCAATCTGGGCTTTCATCGCGTCACAATAACTAGAGTCTGCTCAACGATCACCTGATCATGAACCGCACTCTACCTCCTGGCAGGGGCATCTCCGTCAGGCGCGGCGGGATCGACCGCGCCCGGAAATGCTTCGGGCCGCCCCCCGGCATCCGGAGGGCGGTGTTCTGAAACTCTCGGATCGGTCCTACTCGGCCGCGCCGCGCACGGCCTCGAAGCTGGACGCCGCCGCGTCCAGGCGCCGGACCGCCTCGTCGATCTCGGTCTCGCCGATGGTCAGCGGCGGCAGCAGGCGGACGATGTTGTCGCCCGCCGGGATCACCAGCAGGTGCGCGTCCCGCGCGGCGGCGGCGAAATCCGTGTTCGGCACGCCGAGCTTGAGGCCGAGCATCAGCCCCTCGCCGCGGATCTCCTCGATGACGTGCGGATGGCGATCGCGCAAAGCCGCGAGCTTCTGCTTGAGCAGCAGGCCGGAGCGGGCGACGCGATCGAGGAAGCCCATGGCCGTTCGTGACCGGGTCGAACGAGCCGGCATAGAGGGCGGTGCGGGTCATCGCGACCCGACCTAGAGCATTTTTGCGCGGGACGGAACCTCGGGGCGGGACGGCCGGAGCCTCATGCCTCCTCGGGACCGCCCTCGATGCTGCCCTCGATGCCGGGCTCCTGCCCGGCTTCGCCGTTGGTTTCGTCCTCGCCCTCGATATGCTCCACCGAGACGACCTTCTCGTCCTTGGCGGTGTTGAACACC